>NBLL01000129.1 GCA_002084355.1 Bacteroidetes bacterium 4572_128
TAGAAAAATGAAAATTAAAGTTGAAAAAAAAGCGTCATTTTTTGAAAAAAAATTTTTTTTATTTTCATCAAATTTCAATTTTGGATGAAAAAAATACAGAGAAAAACTTGCTATAAAAATTAAAATTAAAATATAAAAATAATCTTTTATAAATTGCGGAATTAAAAAAAACAAGTCATTACTGATAAAAAATAATTTAAAAATATCAATATCTGAACGTTTATTTGTAAAATTAAAATATTCTACGTCAATTAAATTTACAGTTATTAAAAAAAAATTGACTATAAAAAATAAATAAAAAATAAATTTTTTATAAAAATTGTTGTTTTTTTTCAAAAACGGGAAAATATGTAAAAAAATTAAAATAAAATTAAAATTTACAATGGCAGAAATATCAAATTTTGTTCCATAAAAAAAAATTTTTATTAATTCAAAAAATTTTATTTCTTTGAAATATTCAAAGTTAAAAATAAAAAAGTTTATCCTACAAAATTGAAATATTATTAATAATAAAAAAATTTTTTTTGCTAAAATTACAATATTTTTTAAATAATTTTTCATTTTTAAATTGCACTTTTAAAATGTAAAAAAAAGCCTTTTTCAAAAAATTGATTCATAGAATATTCAATCCTAATAACTTTATCATAATAAGTTACAAAATCTAAACCTATTCCATAAGAATATAAAAGCCTGTTACTCAAATAATTATTTAAATATTTATCTTCAAAATTAGAACTTACATAAGCAAAATCAGAAAAAATATTCAAATAAAAAGCATAATGAATTTTATTAAATTTTTTCAATGAAATACATTTCAAATGCAAAATTTTTTCTCCTAAAATTTCAAATTTCAAATTATTTTTTATAAGAAAAAAATCTTCTCCGTCTATCACATAATATTCAAATCCTCTCAAATAATCTCCATAACCCAGAGTTTTTTGCAAATAAAAAGGAATTTTTTTTTTCAAAGATTTTTTAAATTTATAAGCAAAAGAGAGAAAAAATTTTTTTTTTATTTTTTTATAAAAATTATATTTTATCTCTGAGAAAATAAAATTTAAATTAGAATTTAAAAAAAATATACTCTTAGAATTTACTTCAAAAAAATAACCGCTCAAAGTGTAATTTTTATTATCTCTTTTATCAATTTCAAATTTATAAAAAAAAGAAAAAATTTTTATAGAGTTTTTACTTTTTCCAAGAAAATTTTCATTTAATTTTCTCAAAGTGTCAGAAATATTTACATTTTCATAAAAAATGGAAAAATTATGTTTTTGATAAAAGTTTCTGCGATAAAAATAATCTATTTGTGGATAAATTGATTTTAAAATATATTCATCTTCAGATTTATAAAATTTAGTTTTATTTTCAAAAGTTTGAAATTTATAAGAGTTCGTTCTTAGGAAAGAAAATTTCATACTAATTCCATTTTTTCTTTTTTTATCAAAAAAAAAGCCTCTATAATCCAAAATAAATTCTTCTGTAAAACCGAGTAAAAATTTAATTTTTAAAACTTCATTTTGTCCTCTAAAATTATATTTACTTATTCCTAAACCGTAATTAATTCTATTATAATCTTTTTTCTCTAACCATGAATTAAAATTTCTATCGACATATTTTAAATCAACATTTCCCCATAAATACCATCGCTCTTCAACTATTATTTTTACAAGAATATTTTCATTTTCTTTTTTATTTTCTATTTTTACAAAATTAAATAAAGATAAATTTTTTAGATTTTTATGAGATTCTGAAATTTTATTTAGAAATTTTTTAAAAATAAAAATTGTGTCATTTTCTTTAAAACTTAATTCATTTAAAATGACTATTTTTTTTGTTTTTTTATTACCAAAAATTTCAATTTTTTTAATTATAAAAAAATCATTTTCTAAACTCCGAGTAAAAATTTTTTTTATCAAAAAACATAAAAAGATTAAAAGAAATATTTTTTTTATCAAAATAACAATTTTTTCAAAAAAACAAATATTTTATAATATTTAATAAAAAAAGTTTTTTTCAAAAAACGTCCAAAATTTTAATTTTTTTTTTAAAATAAAAAAATCGTTTTTTTTAATTTTTTTTTTAACTTTACGAAAAAATTTATGGAAGAGAATCCTTTAATTCTGATTGTAGATGACGTACCTGAAAATATAGAAGTTTTGTTGCAAATTTTATATAGGGACAATTATTTATTTGGAATAGCAACTAACGGCGAAGAAACTTATTCTGCAATAGAAAATCAACATCCTGATTTAATTTTATTAGATATTATGTTGCCAGACACTGACGGCTTTGAAATTTGTAAAAATCTAAAAAGTATAGAAAAAACTGCTGATATTCCTATAATTTTTCTCTCGGCGAGAGTTGAATTAGAAGATAAAGTAAAAGGTTTTAAATTGGGTGCTGTAGATTATATTACGAAACCTTTTGAAGAAGAGGAAGTTATCGCAAGAGTTAGAACGCATATTCGTTTAAAACAAGTTGAAAAACAACTTCGTGATGCAAATAAGTCCAAAGATAAAATGTTCTCAATTATTGGACATGATTTGAGAAATCCTATCGGAAGTTTTAAAACAACTCTTGATTTATTAGTGAATAGACAGGATATGTTTAAAGGCGATAGTTTAAATTCTATGTTAAAAACTTTGAAAAATTCTGCCGATGCAACTTTTTCTCTGTTGGAAAATTTACTTTTTTGGGCAAGAAGTCAAAGGGGGAAAATAAAATATCTTCCAACAAATATAAATTTATATTCGATAGTTCAAGGATTGGAATTTTTAATTAAAAATTCATTAAATGAAAAAAATATTACTCTAAATTCTTTTATTGATACTGATATTAATGTTTTTGCAGACAGTAATATGTTGCAAACAATTTTTAGAAATTTAATAACTAATGCAATAAAATTTACAGAAAATAATGGAACTATTAATATTTCTGTAAAAAAGAATAAATTTTTGGAGGTCTCGGTAAAAGATAATGGTATTGGAATGAGTCAAGAAGTACAAGATAGGATTTTTAAAAAAAATGAACATTTTACAAGTTTTGGAACGAATGAAGAAAAAGGTTCAGGTTTAGGTTTGATGTTATGTAAAGATTTTATAAAAAAACATAATTGTAAAATGTGGGTAGAAAGTGAGATAGGAAAAGGTAGTAATTTTAAATTTACTTTACCTTTGGAAAAAATTAAACAATAAAATTTTATTTTTGGAAAATGTTTTTTTTAATTTTTTGTATTGAAAAAAAATTTTTTCAAAAAAACAATAAAATTTTATACGTTTTTTGAAGAAATGAAATTTTGGATATTTTTTAAAATTTCCAATTTTATTTTAAGATTTTTTTAAAATATTAAAATTTTGAATATTTATTTAAAATAAATTATATGAAAGAAATTATAAGTTTTGGTTTTATAAACCTTAAAAAATTAAATAAAATTGTAAATATTCAACGAGTTATAAATGATAAAAAATTTGATGAATGGTTTAAATTTACCATATTATAATGAACAAAAATTATCTATGAAATTTATTGCTCCAATTTTAAATAAAGTGGATTTTTGTTTTGCTAACATTCAAGATTGGTATTCTTCAGAAATATCTTGTGAATTAAATGGGTTTTTATTAAAAGGTAAACCATACTTGATGGTTGCAACAGGAATAGAAACACCAGAAAAACCGTATTTTTTTTTACAGGAATATAAGAAATCTATAAATTCAAAAGGAAATCCAGAATTTCAAGTTCTTGCTGCTATGATAACTGCGATAGAATTAAATAAAAATAATAAAATTATAGGTAGTTTTGTTATTGGTCAATACTGGAAATTTATTATTTTAGAAAAAATTGAAATTGAAAAATATGAATATTTTGTATCTGAAAGTTTTGATTCTTTAAAATTAAATGATTTAAAAAAAATTTATAATAATTTACAATCTTTGAAATTCTTGTATTGTAAATAGTGCGAATTTGATTTTATAAAAAAGTTTAAAATAAAATTTAAATATTTTTAAAAAATATAAATTATTGAAATGAAAATCAATTGTAAAAAAATTTGTTTTTTATAAAAAAAAAAATTTTCTTTGCAAAAAATTATTTTTTATGTACGCAATAGTAGAAATAGCTGGACAACAATTTAAAGTGGAAAAAGAAAATAAAATTTTTGTTCACAGATTAAAAGAAGAAATAGGCGATCAAGTGGATTTTGATAAGGTTTTACTTATTGAAAATGAAGACGATATAAAAGTAGGCGTTCCGACGGTAGAAGGAGCAAAAGTTTCTACAAAAATTTTATCTCATTTAAAAGGTGATAAAGTAAAGGTTTTCAAAAAGAAAAGAAGAAAAGGTTATAAAAAGTTAAATGGACATCGTCAATATCTTACAGAAATTCTTATAGAAGATATTTCTTTTTAAATAAAAAAATTTAAATAAAAAATCTTAGTAAAAGATTAGGAGTAAAAATATTTGGTGGTCAATCTGCGAAAGCTGGAAATATTATAGTTCGTCAAAGGGGAACTGTACATCATCCAGACGTAAATATGGGAATTGGCAAGGATCACACTTTATTTGCTTTGGTTGATGGAACAGTAAAGTTTAGAAAAGGGAAAAATAAAAGATCTTTTGTTTCTATAGTTCCATTATAAAAAATTTTAATCAAATTTTAAATTATAAAAATTTATCAAAAAAATATTTTTGATAAATTTATTTTTTATTTAAAAAAAAATGAAAATTAACATTTTAAAAGAAACACCAATAAAAGAAACACCACATAAAATAAATGCAAAACTGTTGTATGATAAATCTGAAGCTCAGGCAATTCATTTAGAATTAGCAAGTGGCGAAAGTTTAATTCCACATATTACAGCTGTTGATGTATTTTTTTATGTTTTAGAAGGTTCGCCAGAAATTTTGGTTGGAGATGAAAAACGAACAGTTTACGCTGATTCTCTTGTGGAAAGTCCAAAGAATATTCCACATTGCATTTCAAATAATTCTGATAAAATAGCAAGAATTCTCGTCGTAAAAACTCCAAGAACAAATAAAAAATCCAAGTTCTTATAAAAAAATTATACGAGTTAATTAATAATTAATTCGTATAATTTTTAATTTAAAAATCATTAAAAAATTGGCGTTTTTTGAAAAAATTTTTTTTTTAATTTTAAAAATCATTAAAAAATTAGCTTTTTTTGAAAAAAAATTTTTTTTTAATTTTAAAAATCATTAAAAAATTGGCGTTTTTTGAAAAAAATTTTTTTTTTATTTTAAAATTAAAAAATATTAAAATTTTGAATGATTTTTGAAAAAAATTTTTTTAATTTTAAAATTAAAAATATTAAAATTTTTGGACAATTTTTGAAAAAAATTTTTTTTTAATTGAAATTAAAAACATTAAAATTTTGGACAATTTTTG
>NBLL01000006.1 GCA_002084355.1 Bacteroidetes bacterium 4572_128
AGAATTAGAAAAAACTTACAAAAGACGTGTGAATAAAAAAGAAAAAGAGAAGAAAATTATGTACGCTATGAATGAAGCAATTTTGAAATTTGAAAATATTGCTTGGCAAAGTGCTTTGAGAGATTATAATTTAGACCAGCAATCTTTTAAAATTAAAATAGATAATTTTCAAGAAATTTCTGTTCAAGTTCCACTTGAAGAAGCTGATGATTTTGATAATAATTTTAATATAGGTTTAAAATATTTAAAAGCTAAAATAGCAATAAAAGATTCTATTTATGTTTTGTTATATGTTGAAATAGAAAATCCAAAAAACAATAAAAAATATATTTATAAGAATAAAGAAAAATATAAGTTAGACATAAATAAAATAGGTTTTCATTTTGAAAATACAGAAAAAGAAAAATTGAAAAAGAAAAATGAAATTCCAGATATTGAAATTGAAATTCCTATTACAATGAAAAAAAATGATAATATTATTGCATTAATAATTGGGAATGAAAATTATAATTCAAAAAAAGACAGTATTTTAAAAGACAGAAATGTAAATGTTACTTTTGCAATAAATGACGCTAAAATTTTTAAAGAATATCTCGCGAAAACTATAGGAGTAAAGAAAAACAATATTATTTATATAGAAAATGCAAAAGAAAATGAAATGAAAGATGGAATTAAAAATCTTATAAAACTTATGAAAAAAAAAAATTCTAAATATACTGAAGTAATTTGTTATTATTCTGGTCATATTTTGCCTTTTACTCATCCACGAAAGAGATTTCCTTATTTGATACCAACAGATTTAAGTGAGAAAAATATAGAAAAAGCTATTAATTTGGAGGATATTTATTACGAAATATCAAAAGAAAAATCTCATAAAACAACATTTTTTATAGATGCTTGTATGGGAATAAATGGCAGAGAAGAAAGTCTTTCGGAAAGTAATTATAATATAGAAACAAAATCAAATGGAATAAATGGAAATATTATTAGTTTTATTGCTTGTGGTGATAAACAAAAGAATATTTATTGGAAAGAAAAAAAGCATTCTTTATTTACTTATTTTATTTTAAAGAAGTTAAAAGAAACTTCTGGAAATGTAAATTATTCTGACCTGAATAAATATCTTAGTAAACAAGTTCGTTTAAAAGCTTCGTCTTTAAAATCAAAAAAACAAAATATAAAATTAATGATAGGAGAAAAAGCAAAGTATAATTGGGAAAAATGGAATATGAAATGAAGAATTTTTAATGTGAATGAATAATGAGAAATTAAGAATAATTTATTTATTTATTTTTTATTTGCTATAAAAAAAAATTGAAAAAAATGACGAAAAAATTATTTATTTTTTTTTAAATAAATAATTTTGTAAAAATTTTTATTTTTTATTTCAAATAAAAGAAATGTTATTTAATTCTATAGAATTTGCAATATTTTTACCGTTAATTTTTATTTTATATTGGTTTGTTGCAAATAAAAATTTGAAATTTCAAAATATATTACTTGTTGTTGCAAGTTATGTATTTTATGGATGGTGGGACTGGCGGTTTTTATCTTTGATAATTTTCAGCTCTGCGGTTGATTATTTCGTAGGACTTGGTTTAAAAAAAGAAGAAAATGAAAGTAAACGGAAATTATTACTTTGGACAAGTATTTTTGTCAATTTAGGTTTTCTTGGGGTTTTTAAATATTTTAATTTCTTTGCCGAAAGTTTTGCCGATGCTTTTATGTTGTTCGGACAAAAAATAGAAGCAAATCGTTTAAATATTATTTTACCTGTTGGAATAAGTTTTTATACTTTTCAAACTTTGAGTTATTCCATAGATGTTTATAAAAGAAAACTTGAACCAACAAAAGATATAATTTCGTTTTTTGCTTTTGTGAGTTTTTTTCCTCAATTGGTTGCTGGACCAATTGAAAGAGCAACTAATTTATTGCCACAATTTTATAAAAAAAGAAATTTTTCTTATGATAAAGCAGTTGACGGTATGCGTCAAATACTTTGGGGACTGTTTAAAAAAATCGTTATCGCAGATAATTGTGCAATTTATGCCAATGATATTTTTAATAATTATACAGATTATTCCGGAAGTACATTGGTAATTGGAGCGATATTTTTTGCTTTTCAAATTTATGGAGATTTTTCTGGATATTCAGATATCGCAATTGGCACATCTCGATTATTTGGTTTTAATTTAAAACAGAATTTTGCTTTTCCATATTTTTCACGAGATATTGCAGAATTTTGGAGACGTTGGCATATTTCTTTATCCACTTGGTTTAGAGATTATCTTTATATTCCAATGGGAGGAAGCCGCGGCGGAACTTGGATGAAAATTCGTAATACTTTTATTATTTTTATAGTTAGTGGTTTCTGGCACGGTGCAAACTGGACTTTTATTATTTGGGGTGCTTTAAATGCCATTTATTTTCTTCCTTTGATGTTGATGAAAAAAAATAGAAAAAACATAAATACAGTAGCAGAAGGAAAATTTTTTCCATCAATAAAGGAATTTTTTAATATGGCTATTACGTTTGCATTAACAGTTTTTGCTTGGATATTTTTTAGAGCAGAAAATCTAAGTCATGCAATGGATTATATTTCAATTATCTTCTCAAAATCTTTATTTTCGTTTCCAAATCTCAATATAATAAAACGAAGTTTATTTGTTATTTTAATAACTTTAATTTTTCTTTTTGTAGAATGGACACAAAGAAATAAAAAACACGGTTTAGAAATAAAAAATATTAAATTTCCTAGAATTTTTAAATGGAGTTTTTATTCATTTATTATTTTTCTAATTTTTATGTTTACACAAACAAATGAAACTCCATTTATATATTTTCAGTTTTAAATGAAAAATTTTGTAAGAAATATATTTTTATTTTCTATTTTTGCTTTAATAAATTATATTATTTTAATAATAATATGGGGAGATTATGCACATATTTTTTTGAAAAAAAACTTAAATTATAGAATAGGTTCTTATGGTCATATGTTTTCAAGAATAAAAGAAATTCCAAATCTAAAAGAAATTGATATTCTTTTTTTAGGTTCATCACATTCTTATCGCGGTTTTGACACAAGAATTTTTAAAAAAAATAATTTGAACACATTTAATTTAGGTTCCAGTGGTCAAACTCCTTTACAAACCGAAATTTTAATGAAACGTTATTTAAAAATAATTAAACCTAAATTAATTATTTTTGAAGTTTATCCAAATACATTTTCTATTGACGGTGTTGAATCTACATTAGATATTATTGCAAATGATGAAATTGATTTTGAAATTATTAAATTAGCATTTAAACAAAACAATATTAAAATTTACAACACTTTGATTTATGGATTATATTATGATATTTTAAATAAAAAAAAAGATTTTAAAGAGGAAATTATAAAAGGAGATAATAAATATATTAAAGGTGGTTTTGTTGAAAAAAAATTAAAATATTTTAAAAATATAGAATATAATAAAAAAAATAGGAATTTTAAACAAAAACAATTTGACGCTTTTGAAAATATTATTTCTTTATTTAAAAAAGGAAATTACAAATTTATTTTTGTACAAGCGCCTCTCACAAAATCAATTTACAATTCCTACAGGAATAATGTTTTTTTTGATAAAAAAATGGAAAAATATGGATTTTATTTTAATTTTAACGAAATTATTTTTTTAAATGATTCTTTGCATTTTTATAATTCAGATCATTTAAATCAAAATGGAGTGGAAATTTTTAATCTTAAATTAATAGAGATATTAAATAAACAAAAAATTATTTAATTTTTATTTTTATTTTCAAATATTAATAAAATGTCAATTTTTATAATTATGTTTAAAATAAAAAAATTAATTATCATTTTTATATTCTTTATTTGTTTTTCTAAAATAAAATCTCAGGAATTATTAATTCAAAGTCATTATCTTAATAATGAATTTTTATTAAACCCTGCTTTTACAGGAATTAAAAATTTTACTATCGCAAAAGCAAGTCATCATAAACAATGGAGTAATGTAAAAAATGCTCCAAGCACACAAATTTTTATTTTAGAATCTCAGTTTTTGAAAAAAAAAAATAAAAAGCATGGCGGAAGTTTTTATTTGTTCAATGATAAAAATGGTAGTAATAAACAATTTATAACAAATTTTTCTTATGCCATTCATTTTACTATAGATAAATATAATTATAAAAAAACGGAACTTTCTTTTGGTTTTTCGTTTTCTAATTATATTTTTTCTCTTGATAGTCGAAATCTAAAAACTACAGAGGAAAATGATCCAGCAATAAAAAATGCTATAGAAAGTTCTTATTTTAATAATTTTTCTTTTGGTGTTTCTTTGTATGGAGAAAATTATTACACAGGAGTTTCTGGAACGCATTTATTAAAAAATTCAATAAATTTATATGATGAAAATTTAGAGCCAAAATTTGCAAGACATTATTTTTTTTATTTTGGATACAAAATTCAAGAAGTAAAAAACCAATTAATTATTGAACCAGTTTTAGTAATTAAACTAAACAAGAATAAAAAATTACAACAAGATTATAATGTAAAATTAGCTTATAAAAATTTATTTGGAGCAATTTCTTACCGTGTTAATTATGATAAATTTAATGCTTCGAACATAAAAACAATATTTTTACTTGGAATGAATTTTCAAAATTTTACGGGAAATTATGTTTTTGAAATTCCATTAAATGAATTATACATGCATTATTCAATTTCACATAAAATTACAATAGGATATAAAATTTTCTCCAAAAAACGCTAATTTTTTATTTGAAATTATTAAAAAAAATTTTTATCAAAAACGCCATCTTTTTTAATTTTTATAAAAAAAATTTTTATCAAAAACGCCATCTTTTTTAATTTTTATAAAAAAAAAATTTTTTTTCCAAAAAAGCAATTATTTTTATGATATTTTATAAAAAAAAAAATTTTTTTCCAAAAAAGCAATTATTTTTATGATATTTTATAATTAAATTTTTTTTTCAAAAATGGCATTTTTTTTAATTTTTTTTCAAAAAAAATTTTACCAAAAACGCCATTTTTTTTATTTTTTAATAATTCCCTAAACTATCATTTTATTTTTTATTTTTAATTTTTTTTTAATTAATAATTTTAAATTCTACTCTTCTATTTTTTTGTCTTCCTTTTGCAGAAGAATTATTTGCAATAGGTGTTTCTTCACCGTAACCAATTACTTCAAAGCGATTTTCATCTATACCTTTTTCTACTAAATAATCAACAACAGATTGTGCTCTTCTTTCTGACAATTCTTGATTTTTATCTTCTGCACCCTGAGAATCTGTATGTCCAGAAATTTCTGCTTTTATTTTAGAATTTTTTTTCATATATTCTACAATTTCATTTAAAGTCTCAAAAGATTCGTTTCTTAAATCTGCTTTTCCAGAATGAAAAATTACATTATTTAAAACTGCTTTACCAAGAATAATACTCCCAGAAACAATCTTGCCATTTTCATCTGTAACTGTATATTCATACATACCTTCAGAAAGATTTTTCAAATTTTGTTTTTTAGAACCATTAGACCATGAAAATTTATAAGGCGATTTTCCTCCAGTAACATATAAACTTATAGAACCATTATTTCCTGTAAAATTATTAGAGTTGTTTTTTGCTTTTACTTTAAAACTTAAATTATCGTTCACTCTATTTTGTTTTCCTGATAAATTACAATCAATATCTATAGTTACTTCACAATTATAATCATCTTTTACCGTAACTTCATGATTACCTTCTGATAAACGTTTTCCACGACTTCCTGTTTGACCGTCTGACCAAGTATAAAGATAAGGAGGAGTTCCATTTATTCCTTTTACTTTGATATTACAACCGTTTTTTGTATATTTTGTATTTAAAATTTTAGCCGACAAATCCTGAGGAACGCAATCGCAATCAAAACAATCTTCCATTTCAACAACACTAATATTATCTATATAATAATAAGCATTTTCTTTTTTATATTTTTTTTTTTTATTTTTCCCTTTTTTAACTTTAACTTTTTCCCTTTCTGTGTCTTCATCTTTTGCAAAATTCCCTATTATAATAAAATTTTCGCCTCCTAAAGCACGATAAACACCACATAATTCTTTCCATTCTTCTTTATCGTTCATAAGTTTTTCTTTTTCATTTTCTACTTCTGGATATTTTGGAAGATACATTTCTGAATTATTTATTTCTTCTGTATTAGAAAAACAAACTCCAAGTCTATCAACAGCAATTTTCGACTTAGACGAGAGACGATAATATAAACTTACACAATAAATTTTGCCTTCCTCCATAAAACTAAGTAATGGAGATTGTAAATATTCTCTGTAATTTGCTTGTGTTTTCGTATATAAAATAATTCCCATATAAGCATTTCCATGCTGTGCATGAGATTCTCCTGCAAAATTTTTCGGAACTCCGACTATACCTTTTTTATGACATCTATTAAAATAATCTGGTGCCGCTCCTGTTGGAAAATTCCATCCGGGAACAAGGTCTCGCTTTCCATTAACGGGAGTTATTTTCGTTGGACATTTATACTTATCCTCAAAACTTGGATTCATTATTAAATTATTATCCTGAGAAAATAAATAATTTGCAAAAATAAAACAAATAAAAAAAAGTTTTTTTCTTAAATTATACATAATTTTAAATTTTTTACAATTTAAAAAAATATGTATAAATTATTTTTTTTTTATTTATTGCATTTTTTTCTAATAATTATCAAAAAATATTTGGAGATGATTATTTAAAAGCTTTAGATTTTGTAAAAAAAATAAAGATGTTTTTAAAGAAATAAATTATGAATTTGAGTGTGATGTTGAAATAACAATTTCTGTCGTTTTCCTGAGTTGATACGTTATTCTTTATTTATAGATTTTTTCGAAATGAAATTATTAGAAATAATTTACATAAAAAAGAACTCTTGGAATTTTTTTGTGGAGGAAAATTTTTCGCACATAAAAAATGAGAAAAGATTATGTTTTATTGTCCACGATGATTTTGTATCTTTTTAATAAAAACTTTTTAAAGTGTTGATTTGCAATGTTTTAAAATACGAATCAAAACTACGAAATCATCATGGACGATAAATCATTTTTTGCGGTTCTATATAAGCTATTATTGAAACAATAATATAAACAACAAATAAAAATTTGAAAATTTTTTTCAATTATTTTTTATAGAATCGATTTTTTTCCATTCTATATAAGCTATTATTGAAGCAAAAGTATAAACAACAAATAAAAAAGTTGTAAAATAAAGCTCTTTATAAAAATATAGTCCTATTGAAACTGTATCTATAATAATCCACATTATCCAAGTTTCTATCATTTTTCTTGTGAGCATCCAAACAGAAATAATACTTAGCGAACTAACAAAAGATTCCAAGTAAATTAATTCATTAATACCTTCTTTTGAAAACTTACTTAGAAGGAAGAAAATAAAAACATAGAGTAAAATACTGACAATCAATAAATTTCTTACAATTTTTTTATCTCTAAAAGCAAAAGAAATTTTAAAATTATTGTCTGTTTCTTTGTTTTTAATATACCAATTATACAAACCATAAATACTAATGGAAATATAATAAAATTGCAAACTCATCAGAGCATAAAGTTTTGAATCGAAAAAAATATAAGTATATAAAGAAGCACCAAAAATACCAAAAAACCAAGATACTGTTTTTTGTTTAATAGAAAGATATAGATATATTAAACTAAATATCGTTGCAAAAAATTCAACCTTATTTTCTGATAACCATAATAAAACTTCATTCATAATTTTAAATTTTATATTAAAAACAAAAAACTCAAACCTTTCGATTTGAGTTTTTGTGCCGAAGAAGAGATTCGAACCCCTGACCCTCTGAACCACAATCAGATGCTCTAACCAACTGAGCTACGACGGCGTTTAATTAAATATATCGCAAAATTAATTATTAATTTTTTATTTGCAAATTTTTTTTAATTTTTTTTTAATTTTTTTCAAATAAAAAAATCATCGTTTTTTTGAAAATTTTTTTACATCGTCCAACCTTGTGCTTTTAAATCAATTTCTTCATTTGTATTTGTAATTAATTTTTTACCATCCTTTTTATCTGTAATATATCCAATAATAGAAACGTCGGAAATTTTATTAATTTTTTCAAAATCTTTCTGTGAAATAGTAAAAAGCATTTCATAATCTTCTCCACCATTTAAAGCTGCGGTTGTAGTATGAATTTTAAAAATCTCTGCAATCTTTTTTGTTTCAAAAGCGATAGGGATTTTTTCTTCGAAAATTTTACAACCAACTTCAGAATTTTTACAAATATGCAAAATCTCAGACGATAAACCGTCAGAAATATCTATCATAGAATTTGGTTTAATTTTCATTTTTTCTAATGATTCAATTATATCTCTCCTCGCTTCCGGTCTCAATTGCCTTTGCAAAATATATTTATATTCGTTCAAATCAATTCTTTCGTATGGATTTTCTTTGAGAACTTGTTTCTCTCTTTCTAGAAGCAATAAACCAAAATAAGATGCTCCTAGATTTCCAGAAACACAAATTAAATCATTTTTTTTTGCTGAATTTCTGTAGCTTATTTTTGAAATATCTATTTCTCCTATTGCAGTTATAGAAATTTGCATTCCTGTTAATGAAGAAGAAGTATCTCCACCAATTAAATCTACATTATATTTTTCGCAAGCGAGATAAATACCTTTATAAAATTCTTCTATGGCTTTCAAAGAAATTTTTTTTGAAATAGCAATGGCAACAGTAATTTGTTTTGGTGTTCCGTTCATTGCATAAATATCTGATAAATTGACAATTACAGATTTATAACCCAAATGAATCAAAGGTACATAAGTCAAATCAAAATGTATCCCTTCTGTTAATAAATCTGTTGTTACGAGAATTTCTTTATTCTCATAATTCAAAACAGCAGCATCATCTCCAATAGATTTAATTGTTGTTCTATTTTTTGATTTAAAATTTTTTGTCAAATGCTCAATCAAAGCAAATTCTTTTAAATCAGAAATCTTTTGAAATTTTTTATTTTCTTTTTTCATTTTCATTTTTAAAAAGACAAATAAATTTTAAATTTTTTAAAAATTTTTTTTTAATCAAAAAAAATTTTTTCAAAAAAATGCCAAATTTTTAATGGTTTTTTAATTGAAAAAATTTTTTCAAAAAATAACGAAATTTTTAATAAAAAAATTCAAATAAAACGGCATTTTTTTATGAATTTTTATAATTAAAAAAAATATTTTTTTAATAAAACGGCATTTTTTTATGAAATTTGTAATTAAAAAAAATATTTTTTTCAATAAAACGGCATTTTTTTATGAAATTTGTAATTAAAAAAAAATTTTTTTTTCAATAAAACGGCATTTTTTTATGAATTTTTATAATTAAAAAAAATTTTTTTTTAATAAAACGGCATTTTTTTATGAATTTTTATAATTAAAAAAATTTTTTTTTCAATAAAACGGCATTTTTTTATGAATTTTTATAATTAAAAAAAATTTTTTTTCAATAAAACGGCATTTTTTTATGAATTTTTATAATTAAAAAAAATTTTTTTTTCAATAAAACGGCATTTTTTTATGAATTTTTATAATTAAAAAAAATTTTTTTTTCAATAAAACGGCATTTTTTTATGAATTTTTAAAATAAAAAAAAAACGAATTTTTAATTAAAAAAAAATTTTTCAAAAAAACAACGAAATTTTTATAAATTTGAAAATTAAAAAAAATGTAATGATAAAAAAGAATATAGTAAAAACGCCTTTAATGAAACAATATTTTTCTATTAAGGCAAAACATCCAGATGCAATTTTATTATTTAGAGTTGGTGATTTTTACGAAACTTTTTCTGAAGACGCAATAGAAACATCTCGAATTTTAGGAATAACTTTAACAAAAAGAGCAAATGGCAAAAATTCTTTTATAGAACTTGCTGGTTTTCCTCATCATTCTTTGGACACACATCTTCCGAAAATTGTTAGAGCAGGAAAAAGAGTTGCAATTTGTGAACAATTAGAAGACCCAAAAAAAACAAAAAAAATAGTCAAAAGAGGTGTTGTAGAATTAATTACTCCAGGTTTAAATACAAATATCGATGCTCTGGAAAATAAAGAAAATAATTTTTTAGCAAGCGTTCATATAGAAAAAGAAAAAGCTGGAATTTCTTTCCTAGACATTTCAACAGGTGAATTTTTTTTAACAGAAGGAAGTTTTAATTATATAGATAAATTATTAAATTCTTTTCAAGCAAAAGAAATTTTAATAAAAAGAGGAAAAAAAGAAACTTTTGAGGAACTTTTCGGAAAAAAATTTTATACTTATCCGCTGGAAGATTGGATTTTTAATTATGAAACTTCAAAAGAAAAACTATTAAAACAATTTAATTCAAATTCTTTAAAAGGTTTTGGTGTAGAAAATTACCACTTGGGAATTATTGCTGCGGGGACAATCTTAGAATATCTTGATTTAACTCATCATAAAAAAATTTTTCATATTAATAAGATTTCTAAAATAAAAGACAATAAATATCTTTGGGTGGATAAATTTACAATTAGAAACTTAGAACTTTTACAGCCTTTGCATTTTGGCGGAAAATCTTTAATAAATATTATTGATAATACTGTTTCGCCTATGGGAGCTAGAACTTTAAGAAAATGGATGGTGCTTCCTTTGAAAAATATAGAAAAAATTAATTCGCGTCTTGCTGTTGTGGAATGCCTTATTAAAGACGAAGAAATTACTTATTTATTAAATATGCACATTCAACTTATGGGAGATCTCGAAAGAATGGTTTCAAAAATTGCAACTGAAAAAATCCTTCCGAGAGAAGTTGTAAATTTAAAAACCGCTTTAAATTCAAAATTACCGAATAATCAAATTATAAAAGGAAAAGTTATTAGGAGCGGAATTTCAAAAGAACTTGACGAATTAAGAGAGATATTTTTTTCCAGTAAAGATTTTTTGAAAAAATTGCAAAAAAAAGAATCTGTAAAAACAGGGATTTCTTCTTTGAAAATTTCTTATAATAATGTTTTTGGATATTATTTTGAAGTTAGGAATTTATATAAAAATAGAGTTCCAGATAGTTGGATAAGAAAACAAACTCTTGTCAGTGCAGAGCGATACATAAACGACGAATTGAAAGAATATGAAAGTAAAATTCTCGGAGCAGAGGAAAAAATTTTTGAGATAGAATCGGAAATTTTTAATAAACTTGTGAAAGAATTAAAAAATTATATTAAAATTATTCAAAGAAATTCTAATTTAATTTCGGAATTGGACTGTTTACTTTCTTTTTCAAAAATTGCTGTAAAAAATAATTATTCTCGTCCAGAATTAAATGATGGTTTTGAAATTATTATAAAAGAAGGTCGTCATCCAGTTATAGAAAAAAATCTTCCTAATGACGAAACTTATTTTCCAAATGATGTTTATTTAAATAATAAAGAAAAACAAATTATTGTTATTACGGGACCAAATATGTCTGGAAAATCAGCATTAATTAGGCAAACAGCATTAATTTCTTTAATGGCTCAGATGGGTTCTTTTGTTCCTGCAAAATCTGTTAAATTGGGTTTTCTGGATAAAATTTTTACTCGTGTTGGTGCTTCTGACAATATTTCTCTCGGCGAATCGACTTTTATGGTTGAGATGAACGAAGCGTCAAATATTTTAAATAATATTTCAAATAGAAGTTTAATTTTATTCGACGAACTCGGAAGAGGAACAAGTACTTATGATGGAATTTCCATTGCTTGGGCAATAATTGAATTTATTCATAATAATAAAAATAAAGCAAAAACTTTATTTGCAACGCATTACCACGAATTAAATGAAATGGAAAAACTTTTTAATGGGATAAAAAATTATAATATTACTGTCAAAGAAATTCAAAATAAAATAGTTTTTCTAAGAAAGTTTGTTGAAGGTGGCAGTGAACATAGTTTTGGTATTCATGTTGCAGAAATGTCTGGTATGCCGAAAACGGTCATAAAAAGAGCAAATAAAATTTTAAAAGAATTGGAAAATTCTAGAGGAAATAAAAGTATAAAAATTGCAAAAAATGACAATTTTCAAATGAATTTTTTTAAATTAGATGA
Source organism: Bacteroidetes bacterium 4572_128 (assembly GCA_002084355.1). Lineage (GTDB taxonomy): Bacteria > Bacteroidota > Bacteroidia > Bacteroidales > 4572-128 > 4572-128. The sequence continues at coordinate 12,126 of NBLL01000006.1, forward strand.
TCCAATTCTTGAAGAAATAAGAAAACAGATTAAAAATTTAGATATTAATAATCTAACTCCCATAGAAGCTTTAAATAAATTAAATGAAATTAAAAAACTTATGAATTAAAAATTGCAAAAAAAATTTTTTTTTTTATAATTAAAAAATATGTCAAAATTTTAAAAATTAAAGAATCAAAATAAAATTTCAAATTTTGGTGTTTTTTTGGAAAAAATTTTTTTTTTTAAAATTTGGTTTTTTTTTTAATTTTAAAAAAAATTAAAATTCATATTTGAAAAAAAAAACATATTATTTAATAATTTTTACGTTTTTATTAAAAAACAAATTTTAATTAAAATAAAAATTATGAAAAAATTAATATACGATTTATTACTTATTTTAATATTTTTTACATTTTTTTCAAAAAAAATTTTTTCACAAAATGGCATTTTTTTTTCAGAAAATAAAGGACAATGGCACAAAAATGTTTTATATAAAACTCATTTTGATAATGTCAGTTTTTATATAGAAAAAGATTGTTTTACTTTTGATATTTCAGAAAAAGAAAATCATCATCATAAAAAAATTACAAAAAAAGACTCTATTTTTAAAAAAAGAATTAAACATCATTCTTATAAAGTTCTTTTTGAAAATTCAAATCCTAATAAAAAAATTTTTGCAAAAAAACTTCAAAAATCTTACGAAAATTTTTTTCTTGGAAAAGATAAAAATAAATGGGCAAGTTATGTACAATCTTATGAAGATGTTTTTTATGAAAATATTTATAAAAATATAGATTTAAAAGTTTATTCTCAAGCAAGTTTTTTAAAATATGATTTTATAATTAATCCAAAAGGAAAAGTTTCGGATATATCTTTCATTTACAAAGGTTTATATGAGATAAGAATTGAAAATGACAATTTAATTTTAAAAACCTCTTTAAATGAAATTACAGAGTTAAAACCTTATTCTTATCAAATTATTGGTAAAGATACTTTTGCAATAAAATGTAAATTTAATTTAGATAAAAATAAAAACCGTTTGTCTTTCATTGTAAAAAATTATGATAAAAATTTTCCTTTGATAATTGACCCAATTTTAGTTTTTTCTACTTATAGTGGCTCTGGTTCAGACGATTTATATCCAGTAAATCTTGGTGCTTATGATATTTCTTATAATGGTTCTTGGGATATTGGAATTATAAAATACGACGCAAATGGAACAAACAGACTTTTTGCAACTTACATAGGAGGCGATAGAAATGATTTGCCGCATAGTTTAGTTGTAAATTCTCAAAACGAACTATTTATTTACGGTTCAACAGGTTCAACAAATTTCCCAACTACAGAAAATGCTTTTGATGATAGTTTTGCCGGAGGTACTGCGGTATTTTCCAGTAGTATTTATAACGAATTTGGTACAGATATTTATGTTTCTCGTATCAGCGAAGACGGAAGTGAATTACTTGCTTCAACTTATATAGGTGGAAGTTTGAATGACGGTTTTAACACAGCAAATGTACTCGCATATAATTATGGAGATAATGCCAGAGGAGAAATAATTATAGATAAAGAAGATGATGTTTATCTTGCAACTTACACTTATTCAGATGATTTTCCAACAACTACTAATGCTTTTCAAAATAGTTCTAATGGAAACATGGAAGGATTAGTTTTAAAACTAAACCCAAATTTAACAGATTTAATTTGGAGTACTTATGTTGGCGGCGATGAAGACGATTGTATTTATTCCATTGATATTGACAGCAATAATGATGTTTTTGTTACAGGTGGAACTCGCTCGGAAAATTTCCCAATAACTTATGGAACTTATAATTCTAATTATAATGGTGGAGAAGCAGACGCTTTTATAATGAAATTTAACCAAAATGGTAATTTAATACGTTCAACATTTTTCGGCTCGGAATTTTACGACCAAGCATATTTTATAAAATTAGATGCAAATAATAATGTTTACATTACTGGACAAACAAAAGCTGAAGGAAACACTTTAATTTTTAATGCTGATTATTCTATTCCTAACAGCGGTCAATTTATTACAAAATTTAATCCAAGTTTAACAGAAATTATTTATTCAACTGTTTTTGGGCTTGGCGATGGCGAACCAAATTTATCTATAACTGCTTTTACTGTTGATGTTTGTAATAGAGTTTATTTGTCATCATGGGGACGAGAATGGCCATCACCAATTTACGGCACACAAATTATAAACGGTGCAGTTCATTTGAATGTTTTTCTTGGATATGATTGGGAATCTATAACGGGAACTAATGGAATGGAAATTACAGAATATGCAACTTATTTTGGCGAAATTCATTATGATGATTGTTCAATAAGCGGAAGAGATCACGTGGACGGTGGAACAAGTCGTTTTGATAAAAAAGGAAATATTTATCAAGCAGTTTGTGCCAGTTGTGGTGGTTGTCAAGGATTTCCAACTACAGAAAATGTTTGGTCTGAAACAAATAATTCTTCTAATTGTAATAATGCTGTTTTTAAATTTAATTTAGAGCGACGGCTCGCCTTTATCTTATCAAGAAAACCCAAATCACACATTTACAGAAACAGGAATTTATGACGTAACTTTAATTTCAATTAATGACGAAAGTTGTAATGTTTATGACACTATTGTAAAACAAGTTGAAGTTATTTCGCCATCTGTAAATAGTTTAGACGATATTAATATTTGCGAAGGTGAAAATGCTTTAATTGGTTTAAATTATGAAAGTTCTTTTGAAAATACAACTTACCAATGGCAACCAACAGAAAATTTAGAAAATCCGAATAATTCGGAAACTTTTGCATCTCCGGAAGAAACTACAGAATATATTTTATTTGTTAATGATGGAAGTTGTGTAAATCAATTTATACAAAATGTAAATATTCATACTTTGAGTTTAAATATTCTTGAGGAAAATGATACAACTATTTGTGCTGGCGAAAACTTAACTTTAACAGCAAATCCAAACGCTGAAGTTCTGGAATATATTTGGTCTAATAATGAAAATTTTTTTCCTGTTTTAAACGATGATTTTTTACAAGATTATATTTCTCAAGAAAACTTATATTTCCCTACAGAATTTTATGTGAACGCTTACAGCGAATATTGCGAAACGACAGAAATTGTAAATGTTAATGTTTCCATTGTAAAAACCGAAATTAGCGAAGATACTTTAATTTGTATGGGCGATACTATACAATTAGAAGTTAATGATGAATTTTTTGGTGAAAATATAAATTGTAATTGGTATTGTTCTGATAATAGTACAATTATAAATTCAAATACAAATAATCCATTAGTTTTTCCAACTGAAAATATGACTTATTATGTAAATATTACAAATGAATTTGATTGTTTTGAAAATAATATGGTTATTGTACAGGTAAACGATTTTGAAATTGATTTAACAAATTTAGAAAATCCTAATTGTTTTGGAAGTTGCGATGGAGAAATTACCATAGAAACTTTTCCCGTTCAAAAGATACTACGGTTATTGTAAATGAACCATATGAAATTCAAGTTGAAATAATAGAAATTATAAATACTTCTTGTCATAATCCTTGCGGCTGTTATGAGTTTTGCGATGGAAAAGTAATTTTAGAAATTACTGGAGGAACACCGCCTTATAATGTTTCGGCGACTGCCGTTGGAAGTGGAATTGGAATATTATCGTTTTCACAAGATGAAAATAATTTTTTAAATATTGATACTATTTCTAACAATATGGATTTTGCAAAAGCAAATTTTTATTCAAAAGGAGAAATTTATATTTTAGAAAATTTATGTGCAAAAAAATATAATATAAATATTTATGATGCAAATAATTGTTATTTTACCATTCTGGTAGAAATTACTGAACCGCCAGAAATTTTTAATATTTTTGAAAAAAATAATGTTTCTTGTTTTGGTGAAAATGACGGAAATATATCTGTTTCAACAACCGGAGGAATTCCTCCATATTCTTATGTTTGGAATGAAAATGAAAATTTGAATGATACAATTTTAAATAATTTGTATGCTGGAAATTATAATCTTCAAATAACAGATTCAAATAATTGTATAATAAATGAAAACATAGAAATTTATGAACCAGATGAATTAATTTTACAAGTTCCAGAAATAGAATTACTTTGTTACGGAGATAGTATAAATGTTTTAGCAAATATTTCCGGAGGAACAGAACCTTTTGAATTGTCTTGGTATGATGAAAACAGCGAAAATTTTTTTTCCGAAAATAACCCAATTTTTTTAAGAAATGGTGTTTATTCGCTTTTTGTAAACGATTCTAATAATTGTAAAGACACATTAGAAATTACATTAACAGAGCCTGATTTTTTAGAAATTGACTTAATTAATAAATCGGACAATCATTGTAATGGTTATTGTATAGGTGAAGCAGAAGTTATGGCAAATGGTGGAACTGGAGATTATATTTATTTTTGGAACAATGGTTTTTTTGGAAATATACAAAATAATTTATGTCCAAGCACTTATAATGTTATGGTTATAGACGAAAATAATTGTACTAATAATTTATTTATTGAAATTGAAGAGGATTCAACTCTTGATTTACAAACGATAAATTTTGAAAATATTACTTGTAATGGTTTAGAAAACGGAAGTCTTAACTTAGAAATTTTTGGGGGTGCAGAACCTTTAGAGCTTTCTTGGAATCATGAAGAATTGCCTAATTCATTAAATTTAAATAATTTAGATGCTGGAATTTATAATTTAACAATTATGGATAATGATGGTTGTTTTGCTTTCGAAAGTATTACAATTACAGAGCCAGAAATTTTAAATGTTGAAATTGAAATTTTACAAGAAATTTCTTGTTTTAACGGAATAGCATCTATAGAAGCAAATGTTACCGGCGGAACTCCACCTTACGAATATTTTTGGAACAATTTAGAAGACACTACAAATATTGTAAATGATCTTTCTGCAGGAACTTATTCCGTAAATATTACAGACGCAAATAATTGCGAAATTTTTAAAGAATTTGAAATTTTACAGCCGGAAATTTTAAGTATAAATATTGAAAATCTTGAACATAATATTTGTTTTGGAGATTCTTTGGGATTTATAAATTTAGAAGTTTTTGGCGGAACGCCAGAATATAATTTTTTATGGAGCAATGGAGACACAACAATTTTTACTGATTCGTTGAATGCTGGAATTTATAGCGTGATAGTTTATGATAATAATAATTGTAAAGATAGTTTAATTATTGAAATTGAATCTCCAAATCAATTAATTTTTAATAATATTACTACAAATAATATTTCTTGTTATGGAGAAAATGACGGTTCTATTTCTGTAAATAAGATGAAAATTTATTTGAAAATTTATATGCGGGAACTTATAATTTAGAAGTTTTTGATGCAAATAATTGTAAAATTTCTCATGAAATTTTTTTAGATGAGCCAGAGCTTTTAAATGTTGAAGAGATTGAAAATATTCAATTAGATTGTTTTGGAGATTCAATTTCTATAAATTTCTATGTAAGCGGTGGAACTCCAGAATATAATTATTTTCTTGACACTTTAAGCAATCAAATTGAAACAAATATAATAAATAATTTATCTGCCGGAAGTTATGAAATTATTGTAATTGACGAAAATCAATGTCAAACTTATACGAAATTTGAAATTACACAAGCAGACTCTTTTTTCGTTCAAGATAGTATATTTAATAATCCTTGTTTTGGTGATAATTTGGGCTCTATAAATTTGGAAGTTTTCGGTGGAAATCCAGAATATAATTTTTTATGGAATAATGGAAACACTACAAATTCTATAAATGGTTTATATGCAAATACTTATAATTGTTTAATTACAGATATGAACAATTGCGAAATAAATTATTCTATGGAAATTTTACAAATGCCAGAAATTGTTTTAAATTTCAGTAAAAGAGATATGCGTTGTTTTGGAATTAATGACGCTTACATAAATATATTTGCTTCTGGTGGAACTGAAATTTTTGATTATAATTGGGCAAATAATATTTCTTACAGTAATTTGGCAGATAATTTATCTGACGGAATTTATAATGTTGAGGTTACTGATGAAAACGCTTGTCAAAAAAGTTTAGAAATTGAAATTTTACCGTCTCCGGAAATTATGAATACAAGTTTTCATCAATTAGGTAATATACTTATTCTTTGCAGTGATGATTTTACAAGAGTAAATTTAACCACAACTGGAGGAGTTCCTCCATATACATATTTTTGGTCAAATAGTTCTAATACGAATAATTTTGCAGAAAATCTTCACGGAGGAGTTTATGATGTAATTATTACCGATAAAAATAATTGTAAAGAATATCTAAGTTTTCCAATTTATTCGCCGGAGCCTTTGGTTTTAGATGGCGAAATAAAAGAAGCAACTTGTAAATCGGCTTGCAATGGAAAATTAAATTTAAAAGTTTCCGGCGGTACAAAACCGTATTCTTATTTTTTAGAAGAAGTTTCTATTGATAAAATTATAGAAAATCTTTGTATCGGTGAATATGAAATTTCTGTTAGAGATGCAAATAATTGTGAAATTCAAGATAGTTTTAAGATTAATTTTTTAGAAGATACTTTGAAATTAAATATTTTTTCTGATAGAGATACAATTTATAAAGGTGAAAGTTTGCAATTAAATAGTGAGATAAAAGGTTTATTTAAATATATTTTGTGGGATAATATAGAGACTTTAAATTCTTATGAAATTCCGCATCCAATTGCAAAACCTGTAAAAAACACATTATATACAGCAACTTTAATTGATTTAGACGGATGTGGTTATCAAGATAAATTGGAGATTTTTGTGAAAGATTTAAAATGTGACGAACCATTTATTTTTGTTCCAAATGCTTTTTCTCCAAACGATGACGGCAAAAATGATATTCTTTATGTGCAAAGTGATGTTGTGGAAGAAATTTATTTTGCAATTTATAATAGATGGGGAAATTTACTTTTCGAAACTAATGACATTAAAAAAGGGTGGGACGGAAAATTTAAAGGCGAAAAAGTAGAACCGTCAGTTTTGGTATATTACATAAAAGTTAAATGTTTAAATAAAGAAATTTTTTCAAAAAAAGGAAATATTACTGTTATTCGTTAAAAAAAATTTTTTTGAAAAAAATGCCGTTTTTTTTATAATTTTTAAATCATTAAAAAAAATTGAAAAAAATGCCATTTTTTTTATAATTTTTAAATCATTAAAAAAATTTTTTTCAAAATTCATCCAAAATTTTAACATTTTTTAAATTTCAATTAAAAAAATTTTTTTTCAAAAAAACGCCCAAAATTTTAACATTTTTTAAATTTCAATTAAAAAAATTTTTTTTCAAAAAACGCCCAAAATTTTAACATTTTTTAATTTCGAAATAAAAAAAAATTTTTCAAAAAACGTCCAAAATTTCAATATTTTTTAAATTTAAAAACGACATTTTTTTTATAAATCTATAAAATTATTTTAATTTAATATAATTAAAAAAAAAATTAAACGTTTTAATAAAAAAATTATGGAAAAAAAAACTTATAATTTTTCAGAAATTTCATTTAAAATTTTAAATGAAATCGCTGATTTTAAACAGGTACGAAATAGAGAAATTTTTAAAGAATGGTTTAATTTTAAATATGAAATTAATGAATATGATATAGAATTTCTAAAAAAATTAATTGCATTAAATGAATATAATATTTTTGATTATTCAGAATTTCAATTTCAATTACATTTTATTAGCCCATTGTTAAATAAAATATATTTCTATAATAAACATTTTAGAGAATGGTATCAACCAGAGTTTTTAGGAACTATAAATGGAATAATTTTGAAAGGAAAGCCTGATTTTATGGTTGCCAGCGGAGAATTAGAAATTAAGAAACATTCTGACCCTCTCAGACAATTATTAGCAGAAATGGCTGTCGCTATAGAAAATAATCAAGGAAAAGAAATGCGAGGTGTATATAATATTGGAAAATATTGGAATTTTGTCGTTCTTGAAAAAATTGGTGAATTTAAATATCAATATCATGAATCAGAAAGTTTTGACGCTTTGAAAATTAATGATTTAAAAAAAATATTTATAAATCTTAAAGCGGTAAAACACAAATACTGTAATTTAATTTCTAATGTAAATGAGGAATAAATAATTACAATCTAAAAATGTTAAAATATTTGGATTTTTTTGAAAAAATTTTTTCAAAAAACGACCAAAATTTTAATTTTTAACGAAAAAAATTTTTTTCAAAAATCGTCCAAAATTTTAACATTTTTTAAATTTTAAATTAAAAAAATTTTTTTCAAAAAAATCCAAATATTTTAATATTTTTTAATTTCAAATTAAAAAAAAATTTTTTTCAAAAAACGCTCAAAAATTTTAATATTTAACGAAAAAAATTTTTTTTCAAAAAAATCCAAATATTTCAACATTTTTGAAATTTGAAATTAAAAAAAATTTCTTTTCAAAAAACGACCAAAATTTTGTTTTTTAAATTGTCAAAGTTTTTAAATTGGCAATTTAAAAAACTACAAAAATCGTCCAAAATTTTAATATTTAAAAAAAAACAAATTGGAGGTTTTTTTAACACTAATGTTTATATCATTTTTTCTTCAAAACTTCTTTTTCTATTTCTGATAAAACCTCATCTAATTTAGCTTCATTACTTGAAATAATACCGTTTTTTGTATGTTTATGATGTGGAAATGTAGATAATTCTCTATGATGTTTTGCATTATCGTATCTGAAAACCATTTCATTATTATTATTCATATAATGATATGAATATTTGTTTTTTTCATTTTTATTCATATCTACAGCTTCCATAAAATCCAAACGACTTTCATTGTTAAAAAATACTTCTCCATCAATAATTCCTTTATTATCTGATAAGATCTCTTTATGAATTATATAATCTTCAATAATATGAGTAAATCTTTCTAAAAATTTCTCTATCTTTTTAAAATATTTTTTAATCATATTAATTGAATTAATTGTTTTTTACTATCCATTTGAAACTCATAAATTCCAGCCCAAAGCATATAATCTTTAGCATCTCCCAATTCACCATTATCAAATTGTTCATAAAATTGTGAGCTTCGCATTTCATATTTTTCTTCATATTTTTCTAATTTGATTTGCATACGAGCAATTTCTCGCTTCAAACGATTAATATGATAATTAATAAATTTATCTACAAATAAATTCTCGCCTAAAATTTTTATCAAACTTTGCATTTTTATTGCATAAGGCTTCTGCAAATTAAAAAAAATTGTTTCCATATAATTATTTTTTTAATTAAAAAACGATGAAAATTAAAAAATATTTTTCAAATAAAATTTTTCCAAAAAAAACGCCAAAATTTTATATTTTTAAATAAAAAAATTTTTTTCAAAAAATGTCCAAAATTTAAACATTTTTGAAATTTAAATTAAAAAA
>NBLL01000130.1 GCA_002084355.1 Bacteroidetes bacterium 4572_128
TATAAAATATTAAAATTTTGGCGTTTTTTGGAAAAAATTTTTTTATAAAATATTAAAATTTTGGCGTTTTTTGAAAAAATTTTTTTTATAAAATATTAAAATTTTAGCGTTTTTTGAAAAAAAAATTTTTTTTATAAAATATTAAAATTTTGACGTTTTTTGAAAAAAATTTTTTTTATAAAATATTAAAATTTTGGCGTTTTTATTAAAAATAAATTTAAAAAAAATTCCAAATTTTTTAAATTTAGAATTTTTTTTTTAAATTTATTTTATTTTTTTGGAAACGGAGGTTTTTTATGAACTTTAATTTTGAAATTTTTCATCTCTTCCATAATTACTTCTATCGCTTTATTTAATTGTTGGTCTTCTCCTTGATATTCTTTTGCTGGGTCATTGTCAATAATTATATCAGGGTCAATACCATAACCTTCTATTTCCCATTTGCTTCCGTCTGTAGAAAAATGTCCAAATTCTGGCTTACGTAAATCTCCACCATCAACGAAAGGTAAAGAGCCGCGAATTCCAACAACACCTCCCCATGAACGAACACCTATAACTTTCCCCATTTTCTGTGCTTTAAAACGAAAAGGAAATAAATCTCCATCAGAAGCAGAATAATTATTTATCAATAAAACTTTTGGCCCAATAAAAATTTCATCTGGACTTGGCATATTTGCAGAAACATTACGAGTTCCACTTGCAATAATAAATTTGCGTCGTAAACGCTCAATTATCATAGGCGAAACATTGCCGCCACCATTTCCTCTGTCATCAATAATTAATGCTTTTTTTGTTATTTGTGGATAATAATGCTCAACAAATTCGTTCAAACCGTGGACACCCATATCTGGAATATGTACATAACCAACTTTTCCATCTGTTGCTTTATTGACTTTTTCAATATTATTTTGAACCCATTTATAATAATATAATTCGCTCTCGCTTACAATAGTTTTAATGATAATTTTACGACTTCCTTTTTCTACAGCCTTAGAATTTACTTTTAATTCAATTTGTTTGCCAGCTTTTCCTATCAAAAATTTAAAAATATCTTTTTCTTCTTTTAAATTATTACCGTCAATTTCTAAAATAAAATCTCCATCTTTTAAATTTAAACCAATTTTTGTCAGAGGAGAATTTAATTTTTTACTCCAATTTGCACCTTTTAAAATCTCATCTATTTTAAAATATCCAGATTTGTCTTTGCTAATTTTTGCTCCAAGCAAACCTAATTTTATTCTTTCTGAACTTGGACGGTCGCCGCCGTTTACATAAGCATGTCCAACGCTTAATTCTCCAATTAATTCTCCAATCAAATAATTCAAATCATTTCTATGATTTACATAAGGAAGAAGTTTTGCATATTTTTCTTTCATTTTATTCCAATCCACACCATGCATATTTGGGTCGTAAAAAAAATCCCTCATTTGTCTCCAACTTTCATCGTAAATTTGTTTCCATTCTTCTTTTTTATTTACAATAATTTTCATATTTGACAAATCAACAAATTTTTTCGGTTCAACATTAGAACTTGGAATATCAATTACAGAAAATTTATTATTTTTTATAATAAGAAATTTTTTGCCGTTTGCAGAAACTTCAAAATCAAAATTTCCTATTTTTGTTTCTTTTTTTGATTTTAAATCGAAAAACTTAGTTGTAGCTTTTTTTGCTCCTAAATGATATTCTCTATAAAAAATTTTATCATTATTTGCATATAAATTCCAATATCTTCCAACAGAAATTGGCAATGCAATTATCCTATTTTGGATATTTTCTATATCGATTTTTACATCTTTATTTTTATCATTATCTTTTTTTTCATCTTTTTTTTCATCTTTTTTTTTGTCTTCCTCTAAAGTTATTTCATCATTTTCGAAAGCAAAAGGAGATTTTGTATCTTTTGAAAGTGTTACAAGATAAATTTTGCTCATATCAGAATATGCATGATTCCATTCGGTAGAACTATAAATCGGTGAAAAATCTCTGTTAGAAGTAAAAATTAAATATTTTCCGTCATGAGAAAATTTTGCATTTCCAGAAGAATACCAACCTTTAGTAATTTCTGTTTTTTTCTTATTTTCTACATTATATAAAATAACTTTATGCATTTTATTACTTTCTGGACGCGTATAAGTTATCCATTTATTATCTGAAGACCATTCAAAATTTCTAAATTCCCATACTTCCGATTTTTCTACCAAAGTTATTTTTTTTGATTCTACATCTACATAACTCAACCTTAGCATTTTATCCGACCATAAAATTTTCTTACTATCTGGCGACCATTTTAAATGATATTTATAAGTATCACCGTTTTTTGTTAATTGAATGGCATCTTCTTCTCCATTTTGGTTTTTTATATAAATTTCATATTCTCCGCTTTTATCAGAAATATAAGCAATATTTTTTCCATCAGGAGACCAAATAGCATCTCTATCATGTGATTTAAAATCATGAGTTAAATTTCTTGTAATTCCATTTTTTGCAGGAATACTAAAAATTTCTCCTCTTGCTCCAATTAATAAACGTTCTCCATTTGGAGAAATATCCATAGAATTTATATAATCCGAAGCATCAACTAATTCATCACGACTGTAAGAAAAATCATTTGCAATTTCTATATCAACTTTTGTTGATTTTTGCGTTTTTGAATTGAAAACATAAAGTAAACCTCCATTTTCAAAAATAATTTCATTATCAAAAACTGATGGAAATTTTATATCATATTCTTTAAAATCTGTTACTTTTTTAATGTTTTTTGTTTCTGTGTTATAAACAAACAAATTCATAATTCGGTCTCTATCAGATAAAAAATAGATTTCTTTATCTATCCACATAGGAAAAATATCTTGTGCTACATTCGTTCCAATATTTATTGTTTTTTTTGATTTGAAATCGTAAATCCAAACGTCGTCAGCCATACCACCTTTGTAATATTTCCAAGTCCTAAATTCACGAAAAACTCTATTAAAAGCAAGTTTACTTCCGTCTGGTGAATAAGAACAAAATCCTCCGGTTGGAAGTGGTAATTCCTCAGACATTCCACCATCCTTAGAAACTTTAAAAAGTTGTCCGATGAAAGAGTTAAAAGTCTGTTTACGTGAACGATAAACAATTTCTTTTCCATCTTTTGTCCAACTCATAACAATATTATTTGGTCCCATTCTGTCAGCCATATCATCTCTTGAAAGAGTTGCTGTATGTGTCAAACGTTCTGGAAATCCACCATTTGATGGGATTTTATAAACTTCTGTATTTCCATCGTATTGTCCAGTAAAAGCAATTTCTTTTCCATCTGGAGAAAATTTTGCAAAAATTTCAAAACCTTCATTGTTAGTTAATTTTCTTGCTGTACCACCAGAACGCCCAACAGAATATAAATCACCAGAAGAAATAATAAATAAATTTTTTTCTTCATAATTTAAAATTAAATTTTTTTAAAAAATATTACAAATAAAATTAAAAAATTCCCCAAAAAAACGTCAAAATTTTAATATTTTAAAAAAATTTTTTCCAAAAACGTCAAAATTTTAATATTTTAAAAAAAATTTTTTTCCAAAAACGTCAAAATTTTAATATTTTAAAAAAAATTTTTTTCCAAAAACGTCAAAATTTTAATAAAAAAAATTTTTTTCCAAAAACGTCAAAATTTTAATATTTTAAAAAAAATTTTTTTCCAAAAACGTCAAAATTTTAAGTCAAAATTTTAATATTTTAAAAAAAATTTTTTTCCAAAAACGTCAAAATTTTAATATTTTAAAAAAATTTTTTTTTCCAAAAACGTCAAAATTTTAATATTTTTAAAAAATTTTTTTTTTCAAAAAACGTCAAAATTTTAATATTTTTTTCAAAAATGTCCAAAATTTTTAATTCTTTTAAAATTCTTTTTTTTCAATTCTTTCGAAAGCACCTAAATCAGATTGTTCGTCTTCTAATCGATTATTTCCATTTAAATCTAATGGAAAATTATTTGAAATTTCTAATTTTCCCTTATCTTTTGCAAAAGATAAAGTATCAAGCTCGTAATTTTCATCTTCATAAATAGAAATAAATTCTGGATTTTTATTAAAAAAACAATTTTCGAAATAATTTAAATCTGTTGTATCGTCCGGAAAATAAGAAATTTTCATAATAGAATTAATGAATTTATAATTAAAATCTAAATTTTCATCTCTCGCAAAACCAATCTCTCCATTCTTATCTCCATAAATTATACAATTTCCAAAAATTGCTTTTTCTAAATTTCCAGAGAAATAAATATCTTCTTGATTTTCAGATGAATAATTGTAATAATTACTAATTGCAACAGCTGGCTCTGTCCTATTGCTAAATGACCAATAATTTGCAATGGTACAATGATTAAATTCATAAATTCCACCAATAATTAAAGAAACTCCATAAAAACCGCAATTTGTAATCAAACAATTATAAGCATAAATGTAAGAGCGTAAAGCAGAAATTCCCGCATAACTCATCGATGAAATTTTTGTATTTTTTATTAAAACATTTGGATTTGTTAATCCATTTGCAATTCCATTTAAAGTTCCAATTTGTAAACCAACCTCAGCATTTTTTATCTCTGCAAAATCAATTTCATTATTATTACTTCCTTCTAAAAAAACTATCGTTCCCCATTGACCGGGCAAATCTTCATACATTTTTTCCAACCTATCTCCTTGAAAAATAACTGGTTCTTCCAATGTTCCATTTACTTTTATATTTCCTGCAACTAGCATACTGGAAGATTTATGAAAATAAATTTCTGTTCCTTTCTCTATTGTTAAAGTTTCTAAACTATCAACAAGCATAGAATTATAAACTAAATAAGGCTTATCATTTGTCCAAGTTTGTGTTTTTATAATTCCACTTTCATTTTGACCATTTATTAAATGAACATTTTGCCCCCAAGCAACTAAATCAACATCTTGTAAATTTCCATTTGTCAAAAATACAACAGAATCTTGATGAACAAATGGCTCTTTTTTATCATTTGGATTTAAAGTAACTTCCACAAAAATATAAATGCTATCCTTTCCATAAATTTCTACATCGGATAATTTATTTATTAAATTTCCATTTATATTTAATCTAAAATTAGAATTCTCTCCATTAGCAAGAGAAATAGATTTTATTTTAATCGTTTCATCATGTGGATTTTTTACAGTAAATAAAACTGTATCATTAGAAAATGATAACTTTGCATTTTTAGAACTTATAAATTCCTCTTTTTGACAAGACCAAATCAAGAATAAATAACTAACAAATAAAATAATTTTTAAAAATCTTCTCATTTTTTTTAATTTTCATAAAAAAACGAAATTTTTTGAAAAAAATTTTTTTTTTATACAAAGATTTATATTTTTGAAAAAATTTTAAATTTTAAATTATGGCATTAACACCAAAAATTTCTTTGAGAAAAAAAGGAGAATCAGCAGCTATTCCTGTAAAAAATTTACACGTAAAATTACAATGGAAAACAGCGATAGATTTGGATTTATATGTTATTTATAAAACAAAGGGAAATATAGAATCAAGTGG
>NBLL01000131.1 GCA_002084355.1 Bacteroidetes bacterium 4572_128
ACTTGTCTCACTCGCGTCAATATCCTGCATTTGAATAAAATGCTTACTCCAAGTCCAAGAATTTTGACTTATCCAGTTCAAATTTTCTATGGAAGAAATCTCGTAAGGATCGTCTGCTGTTCCAGCTCCATCTGTAGGAGCCGTTGCAGTTTGTGCTTGTAAGTTTACACTAATGAATAGTGCAAAAACAAGCAAGATTAAAAAATTTAACGTTTTTTTCATAAAATAATATATTATAAGATTAAAAAATTATTAAAATTTATATAACAAAAAAAATACCAATTATTTATTTATTGCAAAAATAATTTTTTTTTATTGCAAAAATATTTTTTAAAAAAAAAAAAAAAATATATTAAAATTTTGAACGAATTTTGAAAAAAAATTTTTTTAATTTTAAAATTAAAAAAACATTAAAATTTTGGGCGAATTTGAAAAAAATTTTTTTAATTTTAAAATTAAAAAATATTAAAAATTTTGGACGAATTTTGAAAAAAATTTTTTATTTTTAAATTAAAAATCATTAAAATTTTGGACGAATTTTGAAAAAAATTTTTTATTTTTAAATTAAAAAACATTAAAATTTTGGTGTTTTTCAAAAAAAAATTTTTTTAAATTATAAAATTCATTAAAAAATTGGTGTTTTTTGTGTCTAAACATTGGTGTTAAAAAAAAAAAACACCAATTTGTTTTATCTAAAAATCGTAAAATTTTGGCGTTTTTTGGAAAAATTTTTTTTAATATTGTTTCTAATCAAACATTGGTGTTAAAAAAAAACCTCCAATTTGTTTTATTGATGTCGAAACATTGGTTTAAAAAAAAATCTCCAATTTGTTTTATTAAAATATTAAAATTTTGGACGTTTTTTTGAAAAATATTTTTTTTATAAATTAAAAATCATTAAAAAATTGGCGTTTTTCTGAAAAAATTTTTTTTAATTATAAAAAATCATTAAAGTTTTTTGGTTTTTTGAAAAAAATTTTTTTAATTATAAAAAATTGGTGTTTTTTTGAAAAAAAATTTTTTTAAAATTATAAAAAATAATTGAAATTTATTAAAAATATGAAAGATATAAATACAAATTACTTAAAATAATAAAAAATATCCTATAGAATTTATAAAATATTTTGGAAAAATATTTTAGGTATAAAATAGATTTAAATTTGGTTTTGTCAGCCATAGTGTTAGCATTAATTTTTCATCACAGGAAAACAAAGAGATAAAAAATTATGTATATCAAAAAAATTTATAAATTATTCGAAACATCGAAACCTTCGCCCATTAAATGAATATTTATCTTCGGTAGAATTTCCTGTAAAATTTCATTATTCACATATCTTAAAATTAATGAAAAGCCTGAAGTTTTTGCTGTATGATTGGTATTGAACATAAAAATATATAAAATGAAAAAAGATTTTATCAGAAATGTGGGAAATATGGTTGCTAGAAAAACATCATGTTTTACCGCAATGTGAATTTAAAGGTATGGTATATTTATAAATTATGTCCTAATTGTATACCGATTATCATCAAAAATTTGATTTAAAAATCTTAAAAACAAATCTATGGAATTTCATTTTTATAAATTTTATAGATGTTAATGGGTTTTTCAATAATTTTGATAATTACATTAATAATTTTAAATTTATAAAAAATTGGCGTTTTTTTGATTTTTTTTTTTTAATTATAAAATTCATTAAAATTTTGGCGTTTTTTGAAAAATTTTTTTTAATTATAAAAAATCATTAAAATTTTGGTGTTTTTTGGAAAAAAATTTTTGTCTAAACATTGGTGTTAAAAAAAAAACAATTTATTTTATCTAAAAATCGTAAAATTTTGACGTTTTTTGAAAAAAAAATTTTTTAAATTGTTTTTTTTTTAACACCAATGTTTGGTAGAAACTTAAAATATTTTGGCGAATTTTTGAAAAAATTTAATGAAATATTTGTTTTTTTGAAAAAAAATTTTTTTTCAAAAAACGTCCAAAATTTTAATGAAAGTATCTTTTTATTAAAAACTTAGAAGGATACCAAGAAGCAAATAAGTTAATGAAAAAAACAATAATGAAAACATATAAAAAATCTATAAATTGCATATTTACAGGATAATAATCTATTATAAAAACTCCATCTCCAAGAGGAATTAAATGGAATTTTTCTTGTAAAAAAGATAAAAATGCCCCAAATAATAGACCGAAAAATATTCCTGTTATAGAGATTAAAAAACCTTCTAATAAAAATATTCTTTCTACAATTTTTCTATTTGCTCCGAGATTTCTTAAAATAATAATATCATCTTTTTTATCAATAATCAACATACTTATAGAAGCAATAATGTTAAAAGAGGAAACCGTCAATATAAAAGTTAATATTAAAAAAATTATCCATTTCTCAGATTTCATCGTTTTAAACAAAAGTTCATTTTGTTCATAATGATTTTTTATAGAAAAATTTTCTCCTAATATTTTTTTTATCTTTTCTTGAACCACGTTTTTATTGCAATTTTCATTTAATTTCAATTCTACCGAATTAACTTCATTTTTTTTATAATTAAATAACTCTCTTGCAAAATTTATAGGTATAATAATATATTGAGAATCAAAATCTAATTGTATAGAAAAAATACCTGATGGATGAATCATCTTATGATTTAAAACTTTATTAATATTTGTAGAAACTTTTTTTGTCCGGCGTGGCGAATAAATATGAATTGGGTCAATTAAACCGATGCTCATTTGCAAATTATAAGCAAGTCCTCTTCCAACTATTGCGTAGTTTATATTTTTTTCTTTTAAAATAAATTCACCGTCATAAATATTATTTTCAAAATTATTCATTTTTAAAAAGTTTTCATCTACAGCTTTTATTTTTGCAATATGTTGTTTTTTCCTAAATTTTAATAAAGCATTTTCTTCTATATTTTCAGAAAAATAAATTACATCTTCTAAATTTTTTATTTCTTCGAAATATTCATTATTAATAAAAAAAGTTTTTCCAACTACAGATGTGATTTTTAAATCTGGATTAAATTTATTAAATAAAGATTTTATCAAAATGTCAAAACCATTAAAAACCGACAAAATTACTATCAAAGACATTTATATTTTGTGTATTTTTTGAAAAAAAATAACGCTTCGCTATAAAAAAAGAAAAATTCATAATATTTTTATTATTTTATTTTTATAAAAATATACGATTTTTCAAAAAAAAAAATTTTGAAAAATTACATTTTTTTTAATTTTTATCAGATATAAGATATGCTTTTATTACATAAAGTTGTCCAGTTTCATAGCGAATAACTTTTATCATTTGGTTTTTTTCTAAGAATCCCATTTCTGATTTAGCATCATAAATTTTTTCATTTATTTGTATTTTTCCAGAAGGTCTTAAATCAGTAATTGCTTTACCAATTTCACCTATCATTTCCCTATTTTTTGTTTCAACACCAATAAAACCTGTTTCTTTTTTTTGTGTAGATTTTAAAACTAAGAAACCAAAATTTCCTGAAGTTATTATTTTGCTTCCTGCATATAAAGAAATTAAAAAAGATAAAAATATCGAAATACTGACAAAAAATAAAGATTTAAGAAAAATATTGCTTGCAAAGACAATATCCCAAGAAAAAATAATATTATCTATTAAACTTATAGTTAATGCAAAAATCGTTAAAATTGTTCCGGAAATTCCAGTTATTCCAAAACCAGGTACCACAAAAACTTCTAATGCAATTAAAATAATTCCAATTATAAAAACTAAAATTTCCCAATTTTCAGCTAATCCTTCCAAATATAAAGGAGAAAAATATAATACAGATGCAATTATAGATGCAATTATTGGAAAGCCAATTCCCGGAGTTTGTAATTCGAAATAAATTCCACCAATAATTATCATTATTAAAATTCCTTGCAAATAAGGACTTAAAAATAAAAGAATAAATTTTTCTAAACTTGTGTATTTATATTTTTTTATTTCATAATTTTCTATATTTGCTAATTCAAGAACTTCTATAATATTTTCTGCTTCATTTTCACAAAATCCATATTTTATTGCTTCTGAACTGGTAAAAGTTAAAATTTTTGCACTATCAATTATTCCATCTATTTTTATTCTATCATCCACCATCGCTTCTGCAATTTCTGGGTTTCTTTTCCATTTTTCTACTTCTTTTCCATTTTCAATTATCTTATATTTTCCTTTTGTTTCTGCTGTTCCTCTCATCATTCCACGCATATATCCTTGATATTTTTCAGAAACTTTTTCGCCAGATTGATTAACCACCGTCGCTGCACCTATAGTAGATCCCTTTCGCATATAAATAGAATCACAAGCAATGGAAATTAATGCTCCTGCCGAAGCGGCATTGCCATCTATAAACACAAAAACTGGAATTTTAGAATACATAATTTTCCTACGAATAGAATCAGCACTTTCCAATATTCCACCATAAGTATTCATGTGAATTATTATATAATCAGCATTAATTTTATTTGCTTCTTTGAAACTTTTTTGTGTCGTTCGCCATATCGCGGGAGTGATATTTTCCTTAATATCAAACTGATAAACAATTTTTTTATTATCATCTTTAATAAAAAAATATTTAAAATAAATAAAAAAATTTTTTTCATAAATATGGAATTTTTAAAAAATTGACATTTCTGATAAATTTTTTTTTATTTTTCTTAATTGATTTTTTACGCTTCCATCAATTTGTTGATCTTCAACACGTAAAATAAAACCACCAATTAAATTTTCATCTTGTTGCTCTTCTAAATCTATCTGAGTATTAAAATTATTTTTCACCCAATATTTTATACGACTTCGTAAATTAGGATTAATTTCTCCCGGAGTAATTAAAATTGCCTTTTTTATTCCAGTATGTTTTCTATACATATCAAGGAAATTTCTAGAGATATCTTTCAAAAAGATTTCTCTTTTGTTTTTCAAAAGAATTTTTATTAGGAAAAATGAAGTATTTGTTAATTTATTAACAAATACTTTCTCAAAAAAAATTATTTTATCAGATGCTTTCAAAGTTGGATGCTTTAAAACTAAATTAAAATCCGATAAAAAACAAGCATCATATAAAATTTCAACATCATTACGAATAGTACTTAATCGTCCTTGTTCTGAAGCAAGAGAAAATAATGCTTTTGCATAACGTACCGCGATTTGACTGTTTTGCATTTTTAAAAATTTATTAGTTCAAGTTAATATCTTTTAAAAGCGAATTAATTAAACCAATTTGTTTTTTTTCGGTCTTTAATTTTTCTTTTAAAATTTTTTCCGCTATTTCTATTGAAAAAATAGAAATTTGCTTTTTCATGTCAAGAATGGCAGATTTTTTCTCATTTTCAATTTCAAGCATTGCTTGATTTATTATTCTATCTGCTTCTTCGTGAGCTATTTTTTGAGCCTCATAGATAATTTTATTTTTTACTTCTCTTGCTTCTTTTAAAAGAATATCACGTTTTGCTAACAACAAAGATTTTTCTATGGAAGTTTCTCGTTCTTTTAAAGACTTGAGTATTGGTTTCCACGCAAAAGCTTTTAAGATGAAAAAAACTGTCAAAAAAGACAAAAACATCCAGAATAAAAGTCCAATATCAGGAGTTACTAATTGCATAATTTTTTTTTTTATAAAAAATTTTTTTTTTATAAAAAAAAGTTTTTTATAAAAAAAAAATTTTTAAATTTTAAATAAACAGAATTAAAAAACAAACTACTATTGCAAAAAATGCAACTCCTTCTACAAGAGCCGCTGCAATAATCATATTAGAACGAATATCTGCAAGTGCTTCCGGCTGACGTGCAATTGCTTCCATAGCTTTTCCACCAATTTGTCCTATTCCTATGCCTGCTCCTATTGTAGCTGCACCTGCTCCTATTGCTGCTCCACCTTTTGCCATTCCAACATTTGCTAAAATCAAAAATAATATTGATAACATAACTAAAAATTTTATTAAAATAATTTAAAAAATGCAAATATAATATTTTTTTATAAAAAAATATTATAAAAAAAAATTATACTTTAGAATCAAAAAAAAATTAATTTTTATATATTATTTTAATAAAAAAATTTTTTCTCTAAAAAATCAATTATTTAATGATTTTTAATGATTTTTTTATTTATAATTTTTAAATCACCATTCCAGATGCAACAGTTTGATTAGATGATTCATCTATTAAAATCAAACTTCCAGTAATTCTATTTTTTTTATAAGTATCTATAAATAATTGTTTTGTTGTTCTTATATTTATACAAGCAATATCGTTCATTTTAATAATTTTATCATCAAAATCTTTTTCAAGATTATTTATATTTATTTTATATTTTATTTCTTTTATTATACAACGTACATCTTTTGTAGTGTGTTTAACAGCATATTTTCTTTTAATTTTTAGAGATTTGTTATCAAACCAGCAGATCATTAGATTTATATCATGAGTAACTTTCGGAATATTATCATATTTTACTATCATATCGCCTCTACTAATATCTATTTCGTCCTCTAAACGTATGCTTACAGATTGCATAGGAAAAGCTTTTTTTAAATTTTCTTTGAAA
Organism: Bacteroidetes bacterium 4572_128; assembly: GCA_002084355.1. GTDB lineage: Bacteria > Bacteroidota > Bacteroidia > Bacteroidales > 4572-128 > 4572-128. The sequence continues at coordinate 6,562 of NBLL01000131.1, forward strand.
ATATCTATAGATTTTATTATAGAAGAAAAACCTGATGGCAAAACTTTAACTTTTTCTTTTTTACGAAAAATTCCTCCGGTAACTCTTCCTGTATAAGCTCTATAATCGTGAAACTCAATATTTTGTGGACGGATAACATTTTGAATTGGAAAACGTGCATCGAGGAAATTTATATCATTTTCTATGTGTACATTTTCTAAAATGTGCATTAAAGTTGCTCCGAAATACCAATCCATATTTTCCGAACGTTTTACAATATTATCTCCTTTTAAAGCACTTATCGGCACAAAATGAATATCTTTTATATTAAATTTAGGACAAAAATTTTTAAATTGTTTTTTAATCTTTTCAAAAATTTTTTCTTCATAATTTACTAAATCCATTTTATTTACACAAATCAAAAGATGTTGAATTCTTAATAAAGAAGCAATATAAGAATGTCGCAAAGTTTGTTCTATAACACCTTTTCTTGCGTCAATTAAAATAATTGCTAAATTCGCAGTAGATGCACCAGTAACCATATTCCTTGTATATTGCACATGTCCCGGAGTATCAGCAATAATAAATTTTCTCTTTGGAGTTGCAAAATAACGATAAGCAACATCTATTGTAATTCCTTGTTCTCGCTCATCTTTTAAACCGTCAGTTAATAAAGCAAGATTTATATTTTCTTCCCCTTTTCTTTTTTGTGTACGTTCCAAGTCTTTTAGTTGGTCTTCGAAAATTGCTTTACTATCATAAAGTAAACGTCCAATTAATGTACTTTTCCCATCATCGACGCTTCCAGCAGTTGTGAAACGTAAAAGTTTCATATCAAGATATCCTGTTATTTTATCTGGCATAATTTTTTATAAAAAATATAATTTTTACAAAAATATAATTTTTATAAAAATTATAATATTTTTTTTTAAATATTTTTTTAAAAAATGGATTAAAATAATTTAACATCCTCCTTCTATTTCTTTCTTTTTTCTCTTTTTTATAGCTTTCTTTTTTGTTTTTTTTGCAGTATTTTTTTTGTTTCCAGATTTTTCATTTACTATTTTAGCAAAATTATATTTTGCTTTTTCATCTTTCACTTTCAAGTACATAGGAGAGAATTTTTCAATTACAAATTTTTCAATTAATTCGTAATCACATTCCATAACTTTATTATTTTTGTATCCAATTTGTTTCAAAAGCAAACAAACAGAATTACTTTGCGAAAAATTTGTATGATACAAAATATTAATTTTTTTGTCTTGATTTAAGAAATTATAATATTTCTCGTCTAAAATATTTTCCATAGGAATATTTATTGCATTTTCAATATGCGATTTTCCAAATTCTTGCGAACTCCTTATATCAATAAATTGATATTTTTCTTTCTTATTCAAAATAATTTCCGAAATATTAATGGCAGAAATTAAATCTTTTTTACTTATAATTTCATTTAAAATTTCATCAGCAGAAATCTGAAATTTCTTAGAATTAGAAATACAAGAAAATAAAAAAATTAATAAAAAAGAAGATAAAAAGATTTTTATAATTTTCATTTTTTTATAATTTATAAATTTTTAATTTTAACAAAATTAAAAAATATTTTTAATTTTTATAATTTTTTTTTAACGCAAAATTTTAATGAATTTAAAATTAAAAAATTTTTTTTGAAAATTGTTCAAAATTTTAACATTTTTTATTTTGAAATAAAAAAAAATTTTTTTGAAATTCGCCCAAAATTTTAACATTTTTAAACTTTCATTAAAAATAAATTTTTTTTAAAAATACAAAAATTTTAATGAATTTTATAATTAAAAAAAATTTTTTTCAAAAAATGCCGAATTTTTAATGATTTATTTAAAAAAAATTTTGGCTCTTCGAACCTTTTTGTGGAGGAGAATTTTTTTCACAATAAAATTGTGAAAAATTTGTGTTTTTTTCAAAATATTTTTTAAAAATTTTCATTTCAAATTTTTATTAAAACGTTAATAATCAATAACTTATAGTGTATGCAACGAAATCAAGCGTGGACGCCATAGCCGTCAGTCTAAGGTTTTAATTACTTGTAAATGAATATTTACCAATATTTAAAAAGCTTTTATGTATTTTCTTTTCTAAATAAAGCATA
>NBLL01000132.1 GCA_002084355.1 Bacteroidetes bacterium 4572_128
GAAAAAATTTTTTGAAATAAAAATTAAAAAAAAACAGCGTTTTTTGGAAAAATTTTTTGAAATAAAAATTAAAAAAAAATGGCGTTTTTTGGAAAAAATTTTTTGAAATAAAAATTAAAAAAAAACGGCGTTTTTTGGAAAAATTTTTTGAAATAAAAATTAAAAAAAAATGGCGTTTTTTGGAAAAAATTTTTTCAAAAAAATTTAAAAAAAAAACGTCGTTTTTTAGAAAAAAATTTTTTTGAAAAATATTAAAAAAAACGGCGTTTTTTGGAAAAAAATTTTTTTGAAAAAACATTAAAAAAAACAGCGAAATTTTTTTTATAATTTATAAAATATTTTTTACAATATCAAAAGTATCTTTTGCAATTACAAATTCTTCATTTGTTGGAATTATCATTGTAATAATTTTTGAATTTTCTTTGCTGATAATCATATCTTTTGACCTGACTCCTTTATTCTTTTCTGTGTCAAATTTTAATCCAGCAAAAGAAAGAGAATGAGAAATTTTTTCACGTAAATTGTCATCATTTTCTCCTATTCCTCCGGTAAAAATTAAAATATTAACACCTTCCATAATAGCGGCATAAGCTCCAACATATTTTTTTACTCTGTGGTAATACATTTTCAAAGCAAGTTTTGCTCTCTCATTACCTTTTTTAGAAGCATTTTCCAATTCTCTCATATCAGAAGAAACTCCAGAAACTCCAAGAACTCCACTATGTTTATTAATCAAAGTATTTGCTGTTTGCACACCAATTTCTTCTTTGGACATTATATAAGTTAAAGCTCCTGCATCTAAATCGCCAGTTCTTGTTCCCATCATTAATCCTTCAACTGGAGTTAAACCCATAGATGTATCCATAGATTTTCCATTTTTAATGGCAGCAATAGAAGCACCATTTCCAAGATGACAAGTAATTATTTTTTGCTCTTCGAAATTTTTCCCAAGTAATTCACAAGCACGCTGTGCAACAAATTTATGACTTGTTCCGTGAAAACCGTATCTTCTTATCCCATATTTCTTGTAAAGTGAATATGGAATTGCATACATATAAGAATAATCTGGCATACTTTGATGAAATGCTGTGTCAAAAGTTGCAACTTGAGGAAGATCTGGAAGTAAATTTTTCATGGCTAAAATTCCATTTAAATTTGCTGGATTGTGAAGCGGAGCAAGTTCTATACATTTTTCTATCTCATAAATAGTATTGTCATTTACAAATTCGCTTTTATTAAATGATTCGCCTCCGTGAGCAACTCTGTGTCCAACTGCTTGTATTTCAGATATTTCTTTTAAACTGCCGTGTTCTTTGCTAATTAAAACTCCAAGTATGTATTCTATACCTGCTTGATGATCAATTATTTCACCCTCGAGATATGCTTTATCACCGTCAATTCTTTTATTTGTCAATGATGCACCTTTCATAGCAATTTTATCAACTATTCCTTTAGCAAGAACTTCTTCTTTTTTCATATCAAAAAGTTGATATTTTATAGAAGAACTACCACAATTCAATACTAATATTTTCATATTACTTATATATTTTTTTGCAATTTACAATTTTTTATAAAAAAACTTTTTTTTATAAAAAAAAAGTTTTTTTATAAAAAATTTTTGATGAAAATCAAAAAAAAAAAAATTAAAAAAATTATGATAGAGAAACATAGAGAATATGATCTAATAGTAAAAAAAATACTAGATCCAACAGAAAAACGCACTGCAAAATTGTGTGTAAATCCGTATTTGTACACTAAAGAATTTGAAAAAAAATTTAGTGAAATTAGCAAATCTTATTCAAATCTCTTAGAATTTGTATTTCAACAGTATGCTAAGAGTTCTAAAATTCAGGAAGTTTTAGAATATCCAGAGGAATTAGAAACTTTTTTAAATTCTTTAAATGTGTATGAAAAAAATCTTGCCGCAGCGAGAATAGATATTTTCGTAACAGAAAATGATGGTTTAAAAATGTGTGAATCTAATTGTGAAATACCTGGTGCTAACGAAGAAAGTTATTTCTTAGAACAAGAGTTTTTAAAAATATACGGCAAAGAAAATTTAAAAGCAATGCCACGTATGGAAATTGTTTATAATACTTTGATGAAATATTATGAAATCCAAGCGGATTATTTTGGTTTAGAAAAGAAAAGTTCTTTGAATGTATATTTGACTCAATGGAGACCAGAAATTGAAAGAATAATGGGTGAGTATGATATTATTATGGATTATTTTCGTAAAAAAGGACATAAATGTGGAATTATAGACCCAAATGAAGTTGAAATAAGAGATAATAAAGCTTATGCCCCAGACGGAAATAGAATAGATTTGATTTATAGGCGTTTTACAGCTGACGAATTGCCTAAATTTGCTAATAAAAAGTGGCAAATGGCGATAGATTGGGACAAAGCAGAAGTTGCCATTGTAAACCCATTTTGCACAAACTGAAAATTTGAAAAAAGATTTAAATTTGATACGTTCAATAATTCCTTGGACTAAAAAAATCAAAGAAAAAATTATAAATCCATACGGAAAAGAAGTTTTTGCAAAAGAATATTTAATCAAGGAAAAAGATAATTTTGTAATAAAACATGCAAATGCTTATTCCAGTTCAGCGGTATTTATTGGCAGTGATTGTAGTCCAGAAAAATGGAAAGAAATTGTGGAAAAATCTTTGGAAGGCGACTGGGTTGCTCAGGCACTTATAGATTTACCAGAAATAGAAACGTGCTTCTACGGATAAATTAACGTCTTTTAAATCTGGTGTTGTAGCGGCGATTATGCCTTGTTTTGAAAAAATAAAATAAATGAAAACTCCTATTTTAATATCTGTTCCGCATGGAGGTTGGAAAGTTCCGGAAGAAATTAAATCTATATGGGCTTTGAATAGAAAAGATGCTTTTCATGACGGCGATCCATACACTCCACAAATTTATGATTTTAGAGATAAAGCTGAATCACAAATTATCTCTGAATATTATAGAGCATCCATTGATTTGAACAGAGAACCAGATAATACTGCTCCTAAAAATCCTGATGGTTTAATAAAATCACATACTTGTTATAATGTTCAGGTTTATAAAGATGGAATTATTCCGGATAAAAAATTGACAGAAATTTTAAAAGCAAAATATTATTACCCATATTTTGAATTTTTAGAAAAAACCATCAAAAATGGTAAAATTAAAATGGGAGTAGATTGTCATAGTATGGCAGAGGTAACTCCTCCCATTGGTGGAGATGACGCAGGAAAAGCACGTTCTTTAATATGTCTTGGAAATCTTGGAGACATAAATGGAAAAAAATGTTTGCCACACAATAGATTATCTGCGAGTACTGATTTAATAAATTTTTGTAAAGATGAATTTATTATTGCTTTTCGTAATGAAGATGTAGAAATTGAAGTTCCCGCAATATGCACAACGAATGTGCCTTATGAAGGAGGATATTTCGAAGGAGGTTATATAACGAGAAAAATGTCTCACGAAAAAATACCTTTCTTTCAAATTGAAATGAGTCGTGCTTTGTATTTGTCTAAAAAATATTTCAATGAAAAAACTTTAGAAATAGATAGCAAAAGGCTAAAATATCTTAATAAAAAGATATGGAAAGTTCTTGAAAATACCGTGAAAAATTTGTAAAAAAATTGAAAGCATTTTTTTTAAATTAAAAAAATGCTTTTCAAAATGAAAGAACTATTAGATTTTTTTGAATTAAAAAAAAATTTTTTCAAAAAACGTGAAAATTTTAATATTTTTTAATTTCAAATAAAAAAATTTTTCAAAAAAACGTGAAAATTTTAATGTTTTTTAAATCAAAATAAAAAAAAATTTTTTTCAAAAAACGTGAAAATTTTAATGTTTTTAAATCAAAATAAAAAAAAATTTTTTTCAAAAAACGTGAAAATTTTTAAATCAAAATAAAAAAAAATTTTTCAAAAAAACGTCAATTTTTTACGAATTTAAAATAAAAAAATTTTTTCAAAAAATGCGTTTTTTTTAATTTTTTTATTAATATCTCAAAATTTTATTTCAATAAAATAATGTGAAAAATTTTTTTATATATAAAAAAATATAATTTCGTAAAATTTTTAATATAAAATAACAAAAAAAATGAACAAATTTTTTAAGATAACAATTTTTATTGTTATCTTTTTGTCGGAAAATAGTTTCCTAAATTTATCATTGAATGCAAAAAGTGAAGAAAATTATTTTCGTAAAATTGAAAAAAAAAAATTTGAGCCCCCTTTTTTAGAATATATTAATTCTACTTGGGTTGATTCTGTTTTTAATTCTTTAACACCAGACGAGCGAATTGCTCAGATGTTTATAATTGCTGCCTATTCTAATCGTTGGAATACACATAAAAATGAAATTTCATTTTTAATAAAAAAATATAAAATTGGAGGTTTATTATTTTTTCAAGGTGGTCCTGTTCGTCAAGCAAATTTAACAAATTATTTTCAAAAAATTAGTAAAACACCTTTATTAATTGCAATGGATGCCGAATGGGGACTTGCAATGCGTCTTGATAGCACGATGAAATTTCCTCGTCAGATGCAACTTGGAGCGATAAAAGACGATGAATTAATTTATAAAATGGGAGCAGAAATTGCAAAACAATGTAAACGTATTGGTGTTCATATTAATTTTGCTCCGGTTATAGATGTTAATAATAATCCTAAAAACCCTGTAATTAATAGTCGTTCTTTTGGAGAAAATAAATTTAATGTTGCACAAAAAGGTTATCAATATATGATGGGATTGCAAGATAATAATATTCTTGCGGTAGGAAAACATTTTCCCGGACACGGAGATACTGACAGTGATTCTCATAAAACATTGCCAATTATTAATCATTCGAGAGAACGTTTAGATAGTTTAGAAATTTATCCTTTTAAAACTTTAATAAATAATGGATTAGGAGGAATTATGGTTGCTCATTTACATATTCCTGCTCTGGATAATAGAAAAAATATTGCTTCCAGTTTATCAAAAAAGATAGTTACTGATTTATTAAAAAAAGAATTGAATTTCAAAGGTTTGACTTTTACTGACGCATTAAATATGAACGGTGTAAAAAAACATAATATCGTTGGAGAAGTTGATGTAAAAGCGCTATTAGCAGGAAATGATATTTTATTAATGTCAGAAAATGTAGAAAAAGCAATTAAAGAAATAAAAAAATCCATTGCTAAAGGAGAAATCACACAAGAAAAAATAAACGAAAAATGTAAAAAAATACTTGCATTGAAACATTGGGTTGGTTTAGATAATTTTAAAAAAATAGAAATAAAAAATTTATATAAAGACTTAAATAATAATTCTGCAAAATTATTAAAAAGGAAATTAATAGAAGCATCTTTTTCCTTATTGAAGAATAAAAATAATATTTTACCAATAAAAAATTTGAACAAATTTAAAATTGCATCTGTTTCAATAGGAACAGACGAAGAGCAAAATGAATTTCAAAAGCAAATGCAATCTTATACGGATGTTCCTTCTTTTAATTTATTTAATGCTTCTGCAACAACGTTCAATTTATTAATTGATACTTTAAAAAAATTTGATATTTTATTGATTTCTATACATGGAAATGACAGAAAAAATTTTGATATTTCTTCGCCATCAGTAAATTTCATTCAAAAATTGTCTATTAAAACAAAAGTTATTTTAAATATTTTTTCTAATCCGTATTCTTTAAAAGATTTTAAAAATTTAGAAAATTTATCTGCTTTAATTATTGCATATCAAGATGAAAAATTAAACCAAAATTTATTAGCACAAAGTTTATTTGGAGGAATAGAAATTGTTGGAGATTTACCTATAAGTATTAATGAAAATTATAAATGTGGAAAACATTTAGAAATAGATAAAAAATTTAGATTAAAATATTCGCTTCCGGAAGAAGTTGGAATAAAAACAAAAATGTTATCTAAAATAGATAGCATTGTTTTTGATGGCATTGAAAAAAAAGCATTTCCCGGATGTCAAATTTTTTTTGCAAAAAAAGGTGTAGTTTTTTATAAAAAATCTTTTGGTTTTCACACTTATAAAAAAAAAAAAAAAGTTAAAAATACTGATTTATATGATTTAGCGTCTTTGACAAAAATCGCCGCAACAACAGTTTCGCTAATGAAATTATACGATGAGAAAAAATTTGATTTTAATAAAAAGTTAAAAAATTATCTTCCTGAATTAGATACGACAAATAAAAAAAAAATGAAAATTCATGATATTTTAACACATCAATCTGGTTTATTGCCTGGCATAATGTTTTATCATAGCACGGTTAATAAAGTTTTTGAAAAAAAACGCAAAAAAAAAAGAAGAAGATATAGTTTTGCTTTGAAAGATAATTTTTATAAAAAAAAGTTCTCTGAAGATTTTTCTATACCAGTTGCAAAAAACATTTTTCTAAAAACAAATCATAAGGAAAATATGTATATAGAAATTTTAAATTCAAAATTAAGACGTAGAAAATATAGATACAGTGATTTAGGTTTTTATTTTATGCAAAGACTTGTAGAAAAATTAAGCAAAACGAGTTTAGATAATTATACGGAAAATAATTTTTATTCAATTCTCGGAGCAAAACGATTAACTTTCAATCCATTAGAAAAATTTTCTATAAATGAAATTGTGCCAACTGCTCAGGATAATAATTTTAGGAAACAATTAATTCACGGTTATGTTCACGATGAGGGTTCAGCAATGATGGGAGGAGTCGCCGGACATGCAGGTTTATTTTCTAACGCAGAAGATTTAGGAAAATTAATGCAAATGCTTTTGCAAGACGGTTCTTATGGTGGCACAAAATTTTTAAAAAAAGAAACTGTAAAAACTTTTACAAAAAGCCAACATTTTATAAGGAAAAATAAAAGAGCATTAGGTTTTGATAAACCGCAAAATTTTAATAAAAGAAAATACAGTCCTGTTTGTAGGGGAATTTCTAATGAAAGTTTTGGACATACTGGTTTTACAGGAACAATATGTTGGGCAGACCCAGAAGAAGAAATTGTTTATGTTTTTTTATCAAATAGAATTTACAAAGATGTAAATAATAAAAAATTATTAAATATGGAAATTAGACAAAAAATTCAAAAAGTAGTTTATGATATTTTTATGGGGAATTAATTTTTTCAAAAAATGTCCAAAATTTTAATGATTTTA
>NBLL01000133.1 GCA_002084355.1 Bacteroidetes bacterium 4572_128
ATTAATAATTTATAAAAATATGAGGCAATTCAAAATTATTAAACAAGTAACAAATAGAGATTCTCTTTCTATAGATAAATATTTACAAGAGATAGGAAAAGTGAGTTTAATTAGTCCAGAAGCAGAAGCGGAATTAGCAAGAAAAGTTCGTCACGGAGATGAAGACGCTTTGAACCAATTAGTACAATGCAATTTACGTTTTGTTGTTTCTGTTTCAAAACAATATCAAAATCAAGGCTTAAGTCTTTCTGATTTAATAAATGAAGGTAATGTTGGTTTGATAAAAGCGGCACATCGTTTTGACGAACAAAGAGGTTTTAAATTTATTTCTTATGCTGTTTGGTGGATAAGACAAAGTATTTTGCAAGCACTTGCAGAGCAGTCCAGAGTTGTTCGTTTGCCACTTAATAAAGTTAGTTTCATAAACAAAATAAAAAAAACTTTTTCTGAATTAGAACAAAATTTAGGAAGAAAAGCAACTATAGAAGAGGTCGCTGAGAAATTAGAAACACCAGTAAAAAAAATAAAAAAAGTTTTTATAAATGCAAATATGTTGCAAATCCAGAAGATGCTTTAATAAGAGAATCTTTACAAAAAGAAATTGCTGTTTCTTTAGCTACTTTGACAAAAAAAGAAGAAAGTATAATTAAATTATATTATGGTTTAAGTGGAGAAATACCACATACTTTAGAGGAAATTGCTCAGGAATTTGATTTAACACAAGAAAGAGTTAGACAAATGAAAAGCAAAGCAATAATACGTCTAAGACAATCATATAGAAACAAAAATTTAAGACCTTTTCTTGGTTAAAAAAATTTTTTTTTCAAAAAAATATTAAAATATTTTTCAAAAAAAACATTTTTTTTTAATTTCAAAATTATAAAAACATTAAAATTTTCTCATTTTTTTAAAAATTAAAAAAAAAAATCATAAAATATTTGTTTTTTTGAAAAAAAAAAATTTTTTAATTGTAATTTTGAAAAATTTTTAATAAAATGAGAGAACACAAAAATATATTTTCTGAAAAAGAAATAAAAACAAAAATAAAAAATTTTTTTCCAAATGGCATCTCTGAAAAGATGAGAAAAAATTTAAAATTATTGACAATTGGCAAGAAAATTTAATTTATGGAAAATATGTTATTGCAAAAGAAGAAGAAATTAAAATTATAGAAAATATATGATAAAAAAATTTAAAATTCATAAAATCTTAGACAATTTTTGAAAAAAAATTAATGAAAAAATTAAAAAATCAAAAAATAGAAAAATTTTTTTTCTTTTTTTCTTTAATTTTTTTAATGTTTTCTTGTAAAAAAGAAATTAAAAAAGAAATTATTGAAAATAAAGATAAAGAAATAAACCCACCTTTTTCTATAAAATATGCTAAGGGTTTTGATATAAAATATTTTGAAAATTATAAAATCGTTCAAGTATTTTATCGTTTAAAAAATTATACTTATATTCTTGGAAAAGATAAAAGTTTAATTCCACAATATTTACAAAAATTTACTTTTATAAAAATTCCTATAAAACGTATAATTTGTTTATCTACAACACATATTTCTCTTTTAGATTTTATGAACGAAACTCATTCTTTGATAGGAATTTCCGGAGCAAAATTTGTTAGCAATAAAAAAGTTAGAAATTCAATTTCACAAAATAAAATTAAAGAAATTGGCTACGACGCAAATTTAAACTACGAGCTTATTTTAAAAATGAAAAGTGATTTTGTTATGGCTTACGATGTAAATTCGTCTAATAATTTTAATAAATTAGAAAATTTAGGAATAAAACTTGTAATGAATGGAGAATATTTAGAAAATCATCCATTAGGAAAAATGGAATGGATAAAATTTTTATCAGCTTTTTATGATAAAGAAAAATTTGTGATTGATAAATTTAATAAAGTTGTAAAAAATTATGAGAATTTAAAAAAATTAATAAAAGATATTAAAATAAAACCTAAAATTATGACAAATATTTTATGGAAAGATTTATGGTATGTACCAGGTGGAAAATCTTATATGGCAAAATTAATAGAAGACGCAGGTGGAGATTATATTTGGAAAGATAATAATAATAAAAATAGCACACCATTAAATTTTGAAACAGTTCTTTTAAAAGCAAGAAACTCAGATATTTGGATAAATATTGGTTCGGCAAAACGTTTGGAAGAAGTTATAGCAATAGATGAAAGATTAAGATATTTTAAAGCTTTTTCAAATGATAAAATGTTTAACAACAATAAACGTTCTTTTTCAAACGGTGGAAATGATTACTGGGAATCTGGAATGACAAAACCAGATATAATTTTAAAAGATTTAATTAAAATTTTTCATCCAGAAAAATTAAAAAACTATGAGCTATATTTTTATCAAAAAATATAATTTTTTTCAATAAATGCTGTTTTTTTTTATTTTTATTAAATCAAATTTCAATTTTTTTTTTTTAATTTAAAAATCATTAAAATTTGGACGTTTTTTTAATTAACAACTTTCCAAAAGTTTGAAACTTTTGGAAAGTTAAACATAAATTTTATGAATTATTATCTAAATTTTTATAATTTTTTATAATTAACAAATCTTTTAAAAAATAAATAAATATTTTTTCAAATTATTTTTTTATAATTTGCAAAAAAAAATTTAATTTTGTAAAAAAATTTTATATAAAAATGGATAAATTTAAAAAAATTATTTCTCACAGTAAAGAATATGGTTTTATTTTTCCTTCCAGTGAAATTTATGACGGATTAAGTGCTGTTTATGATTATGGGCAAAACGGTGTGGAGCTAAAAAATAATATAAAATATTATTGGTGGAAAGCTATGACACAAATAAATGAAAATATTGTTGGAATAGATTCTGCGATTTTTATGCATCCAACAATTTGGAAAGCTTCCGGACACGTTGGAGCATTTAATGACCCTTTAATTGATAATAAAGATTCTAAAAAAAGATATAGAGCTGATGTTTTAATAGAGGAGTATTTAGAAAAAATCGGAAAAAAAATTGATAAAGAAATTAATAAAGCAAAAAAACGCTACGGTGATAATTTTGATAAAGCAGAGTTTTTAAAAACAAATAAACGTATATTAGGTCATCAGAGAAAAATAGACGAATTAAACGAACGTTTTGTAAAAGCTTTTGAAATTGGTGATTTAAAAGAGTTCGAGACAAAACTTGGTTCAGTTTCTGAAGATGCAAATAAAATTTATTTACGTCCGGAAACAGCACAAGGAATTTTTGTAAACTATTTAAATGTCCAAAAAACTGGACGTATGAAATTGCCTTTTGGAATTTCTCAAATTGGAAAAGCTTTTAGAAATGAAATAGTTGCAAGACAATTTATTTTTAGAATGCGAGAATTCGAACAAATGGAAATGCAATTTTTCGTTAAACCCGGAACAGAAATAGAATGGTTTAAAAAATGGAAAGAAAAACGTATGAAATGGCATAAAATTTTATCTTTCGGAGAAGAAAAATATCGTTTTCACGACCACGAAAAATTAGCACATTATGCAAATGCAGCAACAGACATAGAATTTGAATTTCCTTTTGGTTTTAGAGAAGTAGAAGGAATACATTCAAGAACAGATTTTGATTTATCAAGTCATCAAAAATTTTCTGGCAAGAAAATTTCTTATTTTGATAATGAATTGCAAAAATCTTATATACCTTATGTTGTTGAAACTTCCATAGGTTTAGACCGTATGTTTTTGTTAGTTTTATCGGCTGCATACACGGAAGAAGAAATAAAAAAAGAAAATGGGAAATTAGATAAAAGAGTTGTTTTAAAAATTCCATTTTTTTTATCTCCTATAAAATTAGCAATTTTTCCATTGATAAAAAAAGATGGAATGCCTGAAAAAGCAAAAAAAATTTTTAATGATTTAAAATTTGATTTTAATTGCCAATATGACGAGAAAGATTCAATAGGAAAAAGATACAGAAGACAAGATGCAATAGGAACTCCATTTTGTATTACAATAGATCATGAAACTTTAAAATCCGAAACTGTAACCATTCGCTATAGAGACAGTATGAAACAAGAAAGAATAGAAATTAAAAATTTGTTTGATATTTTATATAAAAAATTGAGTATTAACTCTTTATTGAAAAATTTATAAAAATTTTGGCGTTTTTTGGAAAAAATTTTTTTTTGAAATAATCATTAAAATTTTGGCGTTTTTTGGAAAAAAATTTTTTTTGAAATAATTATAAAAATTTTGGCGTTTTTTGGAAAAAATATTTTTTTTGAAATAATTATTTAAAATTTTTGCGTTTTTTGGAAAAAATTTTTTTAACATTGGAGGTTTCTTTTTTAACCTCCAATGTTTGATGTAGAAACAGGAGGTTTAAAAAAAACTCCAATGTTGTTTTTTTGACATCAAACATTATTTTTTTAATTTATTAAAACAAAAGCTCCCCATTTATAAGGATTTCCGGCATATTTTTTTTTCATAAATTTTTGTGTTTTATCGAAAGCTTTTTTTATCTTTTTTTCTGATTTCCAGTTTGCATAAAATAAGGACATAAATTCCTGTGTTTCAGCATCAGGAACTGACTATAAGGACATAATTATATAATCTACTCCGGCCCCATTTTGAAAGCTCTTTGCAAACCAAAAACTCCTTCACTGCCTTTTACGTCGCCGAGACCTGTTTGACAAGCTGATAAAACAACCAAATTAATGCCGAAGAAATTCAAATTGGAAGTTTCATAAGCAGACAAAACACCGTCTTCAACATCTTTAAAAACATTTTCGCCAGACCAAGAAGTACCTCCGCCAGCCAACAATAAACCACTGCGAACAAGAGGATTATGAGAATGATTATAAGATATTTTATCATCTCCCAAACGCATAAAATTATCCCTTTTATTCAAATCTATTTCCGGAGCAGGAAAATAAAAACCATGGGTTGCAATGTGAAAAATAGACGGCGAATTTTTCTCAAAAGATTTAAAAGTTTCTTCCGTAGCTGAAGCACCGCTGTAGGTTTCATATTTAATTTTTGTTTCTTCATTAAAAAAATCAGAAATATTTTCCACTTCTTCCATAGTTCCGGGTAAATATTTCCAAACAGAAGAACGAGATTTTTCATCTTTAAAATACATTCTGTTGCCAGAAGTTTTGTATTTTTCATTTGCTTTTTTCAATTCCTCTTCGGTTACAGAATATTTTATTCCGCCAAATAAAGCAATTTTATTTATTTCGGAAAAATTAAATTCTGTATTTTCAATTATCATGGCTGTGCTGGAAGTATGAACAATTTCATATTTATCTGAAAGCAATAAACTGTCGCCATAAGGAATGGAAGCAAAAGAAATTTTATTGAGTAAACCAGAAAGAGATAAATAAACTTTTTTTACACCATTTAACTCTTTTTCTATGGGCGACCAAATTAATGAATCAATATTTGAGACATTAATTTCTTCTTCTTCTTGAAATAAAGGACTAATTCCTCTGTTATTATAGAAATTATTTATTCCGTCGCTACCTATTTTGGTTTTTTTTAATTCTTTTTTCAATTCTTTTTCTTCAAATAAATAAATTGCTTTTGGATATTTATAATCTTTACGCAAAACCAAAGCATAATAAAAAATGCTATCGGTCAATCCTTTATAATCAAAAAAACGAAAATGAATAAACTCTATGGCGGTTTCATTTTTTTTTAATGATTTTTGTATGTCTTTCCAATTTACTTTTGCTCGATTAGAAATTTCAGCAAATTCTTGTGATTCCTTAATTAATTGTTTTTCTAAGTCATTGATTTGCTCTTCTAATTGTGGCAAATCCTTACGGCGTTTTGCAATGGGCAAAGCAGATTGAGAAGCTATTATTTTTCCTAAATTATTCATTTTTGTGTAAACTTGTATCAAGCTACTATCGCCACTTTCCAAAACGGTTCTTCTGACAGCTATAGCCGCCCTCAGTAATTGTCCTTTTATATTTAGAGCATTATCATAAACTATAGAAACAAGTTTTTTATTTTTATTTCTTTTTCTTAGAAAAAATGAGTGATAAACTTCAAAATAATCATTTATATTATTCTTAAAATATTTTTCTCTTTCTTTTTCGCTCATAAATTTCGCACTTTTATCTGATAAATAATTCATTAATTCATTCATTTCTATAAAAAGTTTTTCTGCTTTTTTATAATTTCCAATATTTAAATATAATCCTCCTAAATTATTACAACTATTTACATAATCAGGATGTTCATATTATCGTATAATCCTCCTAAATTATTACAAGTTCTTGCATATTCTGGATGATCTTTTCCCGTTATTTTTTCTTGAATATTTTTAGATTCTAAATAAAGTTTTTCTGCTTTTTCATAATTTCCAATCTTATAATATAATAATCCTAAATTATTGCAAGACATAGAATAATAAGGGTCCGTTATTTTTTCTCTAATATTTTTAGCTTTTATGAGAAGTTTTTCCGCTTTTTTATAATTTCCAATATTTGAATATAATGTTCCTAAATTATTACAAACATTTGCATAATAAGGATGTTCTTTTTCTGTTATTTTTTCTAGAATATTTTTAGATTCTAAAAAAAGTTTTTCTGCTTTTTCATAATTTCCAATCTTATCATATAATGTTCCTAAATTATCGCAAGATAATGCATAACTAGGATGATCTTTTCCCGTTATTTTTTCTTTATTATTTTTAGATTCTATGAGAAGTTTTTCTTCTATATTCTCCGCTTTTTCATAACTTCCAATTCCATGATATAGTAATCCTAAATTATTACAAGTTTCTGCATAGGCTGGATGTTCTTTTTCCGTTATTTTTTCTAAAATATTTTTAGCTTCTATGAAAAGTTTTTCTGCTTTTTCATAATTTCCAATATCCAAATATAATGATCCTAAATTATTACAAGTTGTTGCATAGGCTGTATGTTCTTTTTCCGTTATTTTTTCTAAAATATTTTTAGCTTCTGTATAAAATTTTTCCGCTTTTTCATGATTTCCAATTTTACCATATAATAATCCTAAATTATTACAACTTGCTGCATAATTAAGATGTTCTTTCCCAGTTATTTTTTCTTGTATATTTTTAGCTTCTGTATAAAATTTTTCCGCTTTTTCATGATTTCCAGTATTATTATATAATAATCCTAAATTATTACAACTTATAAGATAAATATTATTTTTTAAAGCATTTATATTTTTATAAACTTTATTACATTCAATATAATATTCTTCTGCTTTTTTATAGTTTTGAGAATAATGAAAACAAAGTGCTGTATAAAATAGAGTTTTAGAATAATGTGTTGTATCATTTTTACCATATTTTTTTTCAAATAATGGCAATTCTTTTTCAAACTTTAATGCTGCTTCTTCATATCTTCCAGCATCTAAATATTCCCAAGCTTTATCTGTGTTTTGTGCTTTTACAAAAAATGTACTTGCTTGTAAAAAGAGCATAATAAACAATAAAAAATAATAAGAAATTCTTTTCATAATTTTATTTTTTTTAAAAAATATATATTTCTATTTATATATACGTAATTTTTTTGAAAAATGAAAAAAAAAATCGCATATTTTTTTTTCGTTTTTGAAAATTATAAAAATTTGATAAATTTTCATAAAAAGTTTTTTGAAAAAAACGCCAAAATTTTAAGTTATTTAAAATAAAAAAAACGCCAATTTTATAAAAAATATTGAAATTTTGGACGATTTTTGAAAAAAAATTTTTTTTCAAAAAAAACATTAAAATTTTGGCGTTTTTTGGAAAAAATTATTTTTGAAATAATTATTAAAATTTTGATTTTTTTTGAAAAAATAATTATTAAAATTTTGACATTTTTTTTCAAAAAAATTTTTTTTTAATTTAAAAAATTATAAAAAAATTGCCGAATTTTGAAAAAAAATTTTTTGAAATAATTATTAAAATTTTTGCTTTTTTTGAAAAAAAAATATTTTAAAAAATATTTTTAAAAATATTTTAAAAAAAAATGGCGTTTTTTTAATAAAAAAAATATTTTAAAAAAAATGAAAATTATGAAAAATAAAAAGACTTTAAAAATAGGTTCTTATAATCATTATTTTGTAGATAAAACATTATTAATTTATGAATTTTTTTATTCTCAAAATGATGTTTTATTAATTACTCGCCCACGCCGTTTTGGAAAGACTTTAAACTTATCTATGATTCATTATTTTTTTGATATAAATCAAAAAGAAAATTTATTCTTAGATTTTGAAATATCAAAAAATAAAGATTTTTGTGAAAAACATCAAAATGAATATCCCGTAATTAACATCACTTTGAAAGATATTGATGAAAATAACTGGGAAGATTGTTTGGAATCTCTAAAAACTTTGATTTCAAAGTTATATAAAAAGCATGATTATTTGTTAAACTCTGATAAAATAAAAGATTATGAAAAGGAGATAATAAAGAAAATCATAATTGAAACAGCTAAGGATAAAAT
>NBLL01000007.1 GCA_002084355.1 Bacteroidetes bacterium 4572_128
CCAGAATCGTCTTTATATTCTGATGTTCCAGATGTTGAAGATAATACAACTTTAGATGTCAGCGATTTGGTTGGAGCAACTTATACTTCCATACATCAAGACAAAGATTCTTTAAAATTTGTTTCACCTCATGCAACTTATAGTTTACAAGAACAATTATTAGTCGCCGAAGAAGTAAAATTAGTTCGTGTTGCTGATGCAATTATTTTTCCAATAGACGAAAAAATTATCGTTGAAAGATACTCTAAAATGCGAACTTTATATGATGCAAAAATTATTGCAAATAATAATTCTAAATATCATACTTTTGATTCTGTTGCTGTAGATATTAATAGCAAATTTAATTATATGGGAAAAGGAATTTATACTTATATAGATGAAGAATCAGAAGAGCAAATAATTCATTTTGATACAATTTCTGTAGATAGTTTAAAGGAAACTGTTGCTATTGGAGAAATTTTTCCACAAGACGAATTTTTTTTAAGTCCTAATTTTGCTTTCTCAGGAGAGGTTAAAGCAGAAGCAAGAAAACAATTTTTAACTTTTACTGGCGGTACGAAAATAAATCACGAATGCGATAGCATAATGTCTGATACAACTTGGATAGCATTTTCCGGAGAAATTGACCCAAATGACATTTTAATTCCAATTCCGCAGCTTCCAAAAGATAAAAATAAAAAAGATATTTTTGCATCAACTTTAATGGTTGAAAGTGATTCTACTTATTTATATTCAACGTTTTTAACTCCGTCTTTGAGTGATAATGAAACGACTATTTTTTATGCTGATGGTTTTTTACATTACAATAAAGAAAAAGGAATTTACCAAATTTCTAAAATGGAAAAACTTGCTGAACCAACTTATCCAGCAAATTTAATGAGTTTAAAGTCTGATTTTTGTTTTATCCATACGGAAGGAGATTTCGATATGGGAGTAGATCTTGGACAGGTAAAATTAAAAACCGTTGGAGTGATGAATCATGATATGCCAAAAAGTCATTTGAAATTTGAAGTAATGATGGGGGTAGATTTTATAATTGAAGAAAAAGCTACTGAACTTTTGGCAAAAACAATTAAAGAAGCAAAACGTTTGAAAGATCTTGATATGACAAGCGAAGATTATGTAAATAATCTCGCAGAATATATTGGTTGGAAAGAAAAAAATAAAATGGTTAATGATATAATTCTGAACGGTTTAGAAACTGAAGTACCTGATGCAATGAAGCAAACTATAGTTTTCGCAGATTTAAATTTAGTATGGAACACAGAAACACATTCTTATAAATCTGATGGAAAAATTGGAATTGCAAATATAGGAGAAATTCCTATAAACAAATACGTAAAAGGAAATATTGAGATTGTAAAAAAACAAAAAACTGGTAAAAAAAGCAGGGATAAAATACATATTTATTTGAATCCAGAAAGAGGAAAATGGTTCTATTTTGTTTATGATACTGAAATTTTGGCGACAACTTCCGGAGTTTCTGAGTATAATACGATAATTAATGACGTAGATAAGAAAAAACGTAAATTAAAAGTGGCAAAAGGTGAAGCTGGATATTCTTATTTTCCTGCAACTTCAGACGATAAAGAAGAATTTTTAGAAAATTTTTATAGTGAAGAAGCTCCTAATGACGAAACAGACGATGAAAATAAAGATGACGAAAATAAAGATGACGAAAATAAAGATGATGAAAATAAAGATGATGAAAATAAAGACGACGAAAATAAAGATGATGAAAATAAAGACGACGAAAATAAAGATGATGAAAATAAAGACGATGAAAATAAAGATGATGAAAATAAAGATGATGAAAATAAAGATGATGAAAATAAAGATGGAAATTAAATTAAAAAATAGGATTTTTTTAAATCCTATTTTTTAATGAAAATTTGAAAAAACATTAAAATTTTGGACGTTTTTTGAAAAAATTTTTTTTAACATTGGAGGTTTTTTTTAAACCTCAAATGTTTGTTTTAACGATTTTTTTTAAAACATTAAATGGTAAAATTTTGGTCGTTTTTTGAAAAAATTTTTTTTAACATTGAAGGTTTTTTTTAAACCTCAAATGTTTGTTTTAACGATTTTCTTTAAACCATTAAAATTTTGGACGATTTTTGAAAAAATTTTTTTTTAACATTGGAGTTTTTTTTTATTTTAACGATTTTTTTTAAAACATTAAAATTTTGGGCGTTTTTTGAAAAAATTTTTTTTAGCATTGGAGGTTTTTTTTAAACCTCAAATATTTGTTTTAACGATTTTTTTTAAAACATTAAAATTTTGGTCGTTTTTTGAAAAAATTTTTTTTAACATTGGAGGTTTTTTTTAAACCTCAAATGTTTGTTTTAACGATTTTCTTTAAAACATTAAAATTTTGGACGTTTTTTGAAAAAATTTTTTTTAACATTGGAGGTTTTTTTTAAACCTCAAATGTTTGTTTTAACGATTTTTTTTAAAACATTAAAAATATTATTAGATGTTTTTTGATTTTTTGAAATTATTAAATTTCCAATAGAATCATAAATTTTTATTTTCACATCTTTGAAAAATATATCACTAATAAAAATATTTACTTTATCTTGTGATGGATTAGGGTAAACTAAAATTTCATTTTTACCAATTTTAATATCATTTATACCTGTTTCACAACCAAGTGGTTCTATTCCAAGCGATGACGTTAAATATACTAAAGTGTCAGAATTTGAAATTAAACTTCCAGCAAACATTTCGGTTAGATTTAGCCATTTATCATCAAATTTTCTTTTTGTATATACAGTATTCCTACCATTTTTACCTCTATTTTCTGCCATATAAATTGCAAAAGTATCTGTTTTTTCATAAGAAATTTCGAACCCAAGAAAGTAATTATCTGTAACAATTACTGTTTCATCAAAATTAACCATATTATAAACTTTAGGAGTTAAAGAAGTTAATCTAACTTCTTGCGAAAAAATAGAAACCGTATCTTTGTTATAAACATTGAAAAATACAGTAGAATAAGGCGTAGCAGGTTTAGATTCAAAAACAGGAACAGCAAAACCATTTATAAAAATAGAATCTTTTAATTCATTAATATACGCATCTATATATTTATTAACTTCTTTTTGGTTATGACCAGGAACCCAACCCCAAGGAGTTATTGTGTGTAAAGCAATAGAATTTTCTGTTTTTTCAATATTTGAAATTGTATCACAATAATAAGATGGAATTTGCCCAAAAAATTGTCCGTTTTTAATTTCTAAAGTATCAAAAATAATATTAACAGAATCTAATTCATCTCTAACGGTTAAAGAAATACTATGTCTTCCAATCTCTGGAAAGAAAATTCTTTCTGGGTTTTGTTCTGTAGAATTCTGTGGGACAGCATTTTCAAATTCCCATTCCCAGCTTGTAAGAATTTTATCTCCTCCAGTTGTTAAATCAGTAAAATCTACTGTTTGCCCAATTATAGCAAAGCCAGCCGCATCAGAAGTATGCGTAAAATTTGCTCTCGGAGGATCAGGTTTTACGAGTATATAAAGTTCTATCTCTTTTTCCACTGTAACATAACCATCAGAAACAGTTAATTTTACAGGATAATTTCCTGCCAAGTCATAAAGAACAGTTGGATATTCTTCTGTGGAGTTTTCTGGTTGTCCTCCGGGAAATTCCCAAGTATAATTCATATTTGCTGAAGTGCTCAAAGTTAAATTAGAAAAATTAATTGTATCATGTACAAAAATTTCTGCTCCATTGCAAGTAAAATCAACGGTAGGCGAAATATGAGTAACATGAATATAATCAGTTTTTGTTCTTGTACTTTCATGTTCTTCATCTTCTCCGACAATTGTCAATACAACTTCAAATTCACCGACAGAATTATATTGTATAGGAGGTGGATATTGTCCACTAAAAAATACTGGTTCTCCGCCTTCGAAAGTCCATTCCCAACTTGCTATTGGATTAGTATCGTCAAAAACTGAGGTATCTATAAATTCTACAAATTCATTTGTTAAAATACTTACCACTCCATTTGCTGATCCATCATCATTAGAAGAAGGGTTTGAACCAAAAAAAGCAAATACACTTCCAGTTCCAAGACAACCAAGTGAATTTAATAAACCGGATCTTTCATTATTTAAAACTGCTCTCATAGCTGTTTTTTGTCCTTCTGTAAAAGTTACCATACAACCGTCGTCTACATAATCCATATAATTTTGAAACATATCATTGCTTCCGCAAGATGTTTGTGGATGTGAAGGACAACCATAATACATATTTCCTTGATTAGGAGTATCGTCAATATTATCTGTACCTGTACAAGCTCCATTATCATCTCCCCATACATGCAATAAACTTAGCCAATGTCCTATTTCGTGAGTTGCAGTTCTTCCGAGGTCATAAGGTGCATTAAGGTTTGCACCATTAGAGCCAAAATTAGTCGTACCAATAACGACACCGTCACTTTCTGGTGGACCACCAGGAAGTTGTGCATATCCAAGTAAACCTCCGCCAATTTTACAAACCCACAAGTTCAAATACTTATCTGTGTCCCAAGCATCTTTTCCTCCTTGATTTGTATATTTCATAAAGTTATTATCTGCAGAAAACTCGGTAATATTAGTTTGAGTTCTGGTAATACCGTTTGATGGTTCATCATCTGGATTTCTTGTTGCAAGACAAAATTCTATTTCTATATCTGCAGATATATTTTGAAATTCTGCAGCAAGATTAGAATTATCAGCATTTAACTTCCTAAAATCTTCATTTAAAACTTTCCATGTCTTTGCAATTTTTTCTTTCTTTATTATAATTTTTTATCCATTCTGCTCTTATTCGCTCCTGTTTTTTCATTTTTTCACGCAAATATGGATATTTTTGCATTAATTGTTTCATATATTCTACAGTTCCGCAAGTACGATGTGGCGGAACATTTTCACTTTGTGCAAAAATATTTGCAATAAACAAAATGAAAATCAAATATGTAAAAATTATATTTTTCATAATTTTAAAAAATTTATATATTTAAAAAAAGTTTTTCCAAGATTCTTAATTAAACAGATATTTTTCCTTTTATTGTTGAATATGGATTATAATTCTCTAAACAAAAGTCTTGATATTTAAAATCAAAAATATCTTTAATATCTTTATTTAATTTCATTTTTGGTAAATTTCTTGGCGTTCTTTTCAATTGTAATTTTACTTGGTCTATATGATTTTTGTAAATATGTGCATCTCCCAAAGTAATAATGAAATTACCTAATTTTAAATTTGTAACTTGTGCAATCATCATTGTCAGTAAAGAATAAGATGCAATATTGAAAGGTAATCCAAGAAAAATATCAGCACTTCTTTGATACATTTGGCAAGAAAGTTTACCATCTGAAACATAAAATTGAAATAAAATATGACAAGGCGGTAAAGCCATTTCTTCCAAATCTCCAACATTCCATGCACTTACTATATGTCTCCTTGAATAAGGATTTTTTTTTATGCTTTCTATTACACAAGAAATTTGGTCTATTTTTTTATTCTTAGAATTCGTCCATGAACGCCACTGGTGAGAATAAATTTTTCCTAAATCTCCATTTTCATCTGCCCATTCGTTCCAAATTCTTACACCGTTTTCTTGCAAATATTTAACATTGGTGTTTCCGCTCAAAAACCAAAGTAATTCATAAATTACTGATTTTAAGTGAATTTTTTTTGTCGTAATCAAAGGAAAAGTATTAGATAAATCAAAACTCATTTGATGAGAAAAAACACTAATTGTTCCTGTTTTTGTTCTATCATTTCTAAGTTCTCCTTCTTTTAAAACATGTTTCAGTAAATTTTGATAATTTTTCATTAAAATTAAGTTTCATAAAAAAGACCGCAAAATAATAAAAAGGTTGCTTAAAAAAATTAAAAATTATTTAATAAAATTATGTAAATTTAAAAAAAATTTTTTTTAAAAACGTCCAAAATTTTAATGATTTTAATTTGAAAATTATAAAAAAAAAATCAAAAACGTAAAATTTTAATATTTTTAATTTGAAATTAAAAAAATTTTTTCTCAAAAATCGTCCAAAATTTTAACATTTTTTAATTAAAAAACCAATTATTCTTCATTGTTCAACTTGATGTCATAGTTTGTTTTAAAAAAATCATATGAAGGATAAAGCATAATATTGTATATTATTAATATATAATTATTATTAATATATAATTATTATAAATAATATTTATTTACATTTGAAATTTTATTTGTTCATAATAAATGAATTCTAAATATTACATTCAATATATAAAATTTCATGAAAAAAAATTTTTTACTAATTATTGTCATTTTTTTAAATTTTTTAAACTTAAATGCTCAAAATAAAGACTTAGATAGTTTAGAAAATCTATTAAAAAATCATCAAAAAGAAGATACAATTAAAGTTATTTTTTGGTAGAAATAATGAGAAAGCCTTAGAATATGCAAATAAATCTCAAACACTTGCTGAACTACTAAACTTCGAAAATGGTAAAGCTGAAAGTTTACGTGTAATTGGGATTTATTTTTTTTATAAAAAAAATTATGAAAAATCAGAAAAATATATTCAAAATGCTTTAAAAATTTTCAAGAATATAAAATATAAAAAAGGTATTGCAAACTGTTTATATAATATTGGAACAATAAAAAGTTCACAATATCAAGATGAAAAAACCTTAGAATATTATAAAAATGCACTGAATATATATCAGGAAATCAATGATACAAAAATGATTATAAAAGTTTCACATCAAATTGGTTGGTTTCATGAAAAACGAAACAACTATGATGAAACTCTCAAATATTATGGAAAATGCTTAGAAATTTACAAACATTTAAAAAATAAAAATAAAATTGCATTAATTTTAAATGACTTTGGTTTTATAAAATGGAAGCAATGTGATTATTCTAAATCTATTTATTATTTTAATGAAGCCTTGGTGATATTTAAAGAAATTAATAATCAAAAACTTATAGGTATCTGTTTAAGTAATATAGGTTTGATATATTCGGATCAAAGTAATTATATAAAAGCTCTTGAGTATTTTCATAAATCATTAAAAATAGTTGAAGATATAAAAGATAAATATAGTACTTCAAATGTTTTGAATAATATAGGATTAGTATATAATAATCAAGGAGAACATGATAAGGCTATTGAACATTATAAAAAATGTTTAAAGATCAAGGTAGAACTTTCTGATACAATGAATATTCTAACTTCTTTAAATAATATAGGTATTTCATATTCAAATAAAAAAGATTACTCTAAATCTTTTGAATATTATAATAAGATTTTGAGTATGGATAATATAGAAAAATATAAATTCCCTCACTCAATTTGTTTATTAAATATAGGTGATATTTATAATAAAAAATTAGAATATTCGAAAGCTCTTGAATATTATAAAAAATCCTTATCTATTCAAAATGTGATAAGAGACAAGAAAAAAATTTGTATTTTATACTATTCAATGGCTTCTTGTTATTTTCAATTGCATCAAGTTAAAAAAGCACTTGATTATAATCATAGAGCTTTAAAGTTGGCAAAAGAATTAGATATTTTGCTTGAATTAAGTAATATATATGAGATATTTTCAAAAATATATTTTGCAAAAAAAAATTATAAAAAATCTTACGAAAACCATAAGCAATTTATATTATTAAAAGATAGTATTTTTAATGAAGAAAATATTAAAAAAATTACAGGTTTAGAATATCAATATAAATATGAAAAAGAAAAACAAGCCATTGCATTAGAACAAGCAAAAAAAGATGCCATTAGCAAAGAAGAAATAAAAAGACAAAAAATAATGCGTAATTCATTTATAATTGGATTTGTTTTAATGTTGCTATTGGCTGCTCTTATTTTATGGAGTTTAAAACAAAAGAAAAAAGCAAATCATTTATTGACAAAACAAAAAAAACAAATAGAAGTTTTTAATCTTGAATTAAATCAAACTAATGAAAAATTAAATACAACTTTAAAAGTTGTCAATCAACAAAAAAAAGAGTTAAATGTAACACTTGAAGTTGTTAATCTTCAGAAAGAAAAAATAGAAGATGCTCATAAAAATATCAAAGATAGTATCAATTATGCCAGTCGCATACAGAATGCAATTTTGCCAAATTTAGATATTTTCGAAAAAGCAACAAATGATTATTTTGTATTTTTTAAACCTCGTGATGTGGTCAGTGGAGATTTTTATTGGGCAAAACAGATAGGAGATTATTTTATTTATATAACTGCTGATTGTACTGGTCATGGTGTTCCTGGAGCATTTGTGAGTATGTTGGGCGTTTCATTGCTGAATGAAATTGTTAATAAAAAAGAAATTAATCAAACCAATGAAGTTTTAGATATTTTGCGTGAAGAAATGAAAAAGTCTTTGAAACAAAAAGGCAAAAATAAAAACGAAACTAAAGACGGTATGGATTTGACAATGTGTATAATAAATAGAAAAACCAATGAATTACAATTTTCGGGAGCAAATAATTCTATGTATTTATATAGAAATAATGAGCTAATAGAATTTAAAGGAAATAGACAACCAATAGGAATTTATATAAAAGAAAAACCTTTTACTAATT
Organism: Bacteroidetes bacterium 4572_128; assembly: GCA_002084355.1. GTDB lineage: Bacteria > Bacteroidota > Bacteroidia > Bacteroidales > 4572-128 > 4572-128. The sequence goes on from NBLL01000007.1 coordinate 8,588, forward strand.
ATGAAATTCAATTGCAAGAAAATGATGTAATATATACATTTTCAGATGGTTATATTGACCAATTTGGAGGTAAAAAAGGCAAAAAATTTATGAAAAAACGTTTCAAAAAATTACTTTTAGAAATTAATCATAAAGATATGTCAGAGCAAAAACAAATACTTGATAAAATTTTTGGAAAATGGAAAGGAAATTTAAATCAAATTGATGATGTTCTTGTTATTGGTGTGAAAATATAAAAAAATTGAATTTTAATTTTTTTTGATTTTTCAAAAAATCATTTTTTTTATGATTTATTTTTAATAAAAAAATAAGAAAAAACCTAAAAACTTTAGGTTTATACAGGTTGAAAAAGTTTCTTTGGAAAAAAATCATAAAAAACCTAAAAATTAGGTTTGTACAGCTTGAAATTTTTTTTTCAAAAAATGACTAAAATTTTAATATTTTTTAATTTCAATTAAAAAAAATTTTTTCAAAAAAACGGCAATTTTTTAATGATTTTTTATCATAATTAAAAAAAAATTTTTTGAAAAAAACGGCAATTTTTTAATGATTTTTTATCATAATTAAAAAAAAATTTTTTGAAAAAAACGGCAATTTTTTAATGATTTTTTATCATAATTTAAAAAAAATTTTTTGAAAAAAATGTCAATTTTTTAAAGCTTTTCAAATTTTGAATAAAAAAATTAACGAATTAAATTACAACCTCTAATGTCACTATTATCAAAACGACCGAGAACTTTGAAATTATTTTTTTCATATAGACGACCTAAATCTTTTGTTTCTATAAATGAACACGAATTAATATTAGCTAAATCAATAATATTAATTCCTCCGGTTTTTCCATTTTCTACAAAACTAAAAGGGTCATAAATATCTCTGATAAAAATTTTCATCCAATTTGTATTTTGAAAAATTCCATTTTTTTTCGAATATGCCTGAGATAATAATTCTGTCATTCCGTATTCTGAATGTACATTTTCAACATTAAATTTCTTTTTGAAAATATTATGCAATTCGCTTCGGATCAATTCTTTACGTTTTCCTTTCATTCCTCCAGTTTCCATAATTATAGAATTTTTTAAATCTATAGAAACTTTTTCCGAGAAATCTAATAAAGCAAAACTAATTCCTATTAAGAAAATTTTTTTTCCAATTCTTATTGATTTTTTTAAATTTTCTAAGATTAAATCAAAATCATTCAAATAAAAACCACTTTCTAAATTTTGACTCTTTTTTATCAAATTATAACACATATAAATTAAAGAGGAATTTTTATTTTCTGAAATATTCGGCATCAAAGCAAAAAAAGAATAACTTTTTATATCTCCATAAAAATATTCAAAACTTTTAAAAAAACTTTTTTTATAAATTTCTAAATCAGAAATTAAATGTTTACTTTTTTTACTTCCGGTTGTTCCGCTGCTGTAGAAAGTTTTTTGAACTTTTTTATTTTTTATAATTACATCTTTGCTCTTAAAAAAATCTATAGGCATAAAAGGGATTTCAGATATTTTTCTTATTTTTTCTACAGAAACCCCTAAATTTTTAATATATTTATGATAAATAATATTATTTTTTTCTTGATATTTAAAAATATATAAAGCAATTTTTTCAAATTCTAATGCAGATTTTATATTAAAAATTTTATTTTTCAATTTTTTTATTTAAAAATTTGGTCTTAAAATATATTTTGAATAAAAATTATTTATATGCTCAACAGCCTCTTTTGCGTCATCAACCAAATAAAAAATATCTAAATCTTCCGGACAAATATTTTTCTCTTCTTCTTTTACAACTTCTTTTATCCATTTCATTAATCCACTCCAGTAATGTTTACCAACAAGAACGATAGGAAATTTAAGAATTTTTTTCGTTTGAATTAATGTAATTGCTTCAAATAATTCATCAAAAGTTCCAAAACCTCCGGGTAAAACAATAAAACCTTGTGAATATTTCATAAAAATCACTTTTCTAACGAAAAAATGGTCAAAATTAATTAGTTTATCTCTATCAATGTAATAATTTGATTCTTGCTCAAAAGGCAAATTAATATTCAATCCAACAGATTTTCCTTTTCCTTTACTTGCACCTTTATTAGCTGCTTCCATAATTCCTGGTCCTCCTCCGGTAATAATTCCATAGCCCAATTCTGTTAATTGAAAAGCAATATCTTCTGCCATTTTATAATATTTATTTTTTGGGTCAGTTCTCGCTGAACCAAAAATAGAAACACAAGGACCGATTTTTCCCATAGTTTCAAAGCCTTCAACAAATTCTGACATTATTTTAAATATACGCCAGGAGTCTTCGCTTTTCAATTCTGTCCATGTTTTTTCAGAAAACGCTTTTTTTATTTTATCTTCTTTTTTCATAAAAAAATTTTTTAATTAAAAATTATTTTGCTAATAAATTACTTTCTAAAATTCTTTTTTCTCTAAATGTATTAGTAATACTATCTTTTAAATATTTTTCTATCATTAAACTTGCTATAGGAGCTGCCCAAGTTCCTCCATAACCAGAGTTTTCCACATAAACCGCAATAGCTATTTGTGGATTTTCTTTTGGAGCAAAAGCAATAAATACCGAATGATCTTCTCCATGTGGATTTTCTGCTGTTCCTGTTTTTCCACAAATAATTATATCTTTTAATCTTGCACGTCTTGCAGTTCCTCCATCTTTATTTACAACTGCTTCCATGCCATTTATTATATATTTAAAATAATCTCCGTCTATACCTACAAAATTTTTTATTTTAAAATTTTCTTTATTTATATTTTTTATTAAATGTGGAGTGTAATAAAAACCTTTATTTGCAATTATAGATGCTAGATTTGCCATTTGTAAAGGTATAACTTGAATTTCTCCTTGCCCTATTCCAAGTGAATAAATTGTACTAAATGCCCAAGTGTATTTTCCATTATAAATTTTATCATAATAATCAACATTAGGAATAAATCCTGCTTTTATACTTGGTAAATCTATTTTTAATTTTTTACCAAATCCAAATTTTGTAACACATTCATGCCATCTAAGTAAACCAATTCTACTGTCTTTATAAATATTTGTTTCTTTTCCTCTTTGAATAATTCTTTGGAAAATTTTATAATAATATGGATTGCAAGAATATTGTATAGATTTTTCTATAGTTGTTGCTTGCGGATGATTGTGGCATCCGAGAAGACTTTTATTACAAGCTATAGATGTATAAGGTGTGGCAACTTTTTCTTGCAAAGCAATAAGTGCTTGGACAATTTTAAATATAGAACCCGGAGGATATTTAGCCATTAAAGCTCTATTAAAAAGTGGTTGCAAACTATCTCTAGATAAAATATTATAATTTTTCGCTCTTTTGCGTCCAAAAAGTAAATTTGGGTCATAAGATGGAGAACTTATTAAAGATAAAATTTCTCCAGTTTTAGGAATAATTACAACGATACTACCAATTTTATTTTTCATTAAATCTTCTCCATAAATTTGTAAATCTATATCAATAGTTGTTTTTAAATTATCTCCGGAAACTGCAATAGTATCATATTTTCCATTCTTATAACTTCCTTGTATTCTATTATGAACATCAACAAGCATACGTTTTATTCCTTTTTTTCCTCTCAAATTTTTCTCATAATATTTTTCTAAACCACTTTGTCCAATGTAATTTCCTGATTTGTAATAATTATCTTTTTTAATATTTTTATTCGTAACCTCTCCTATATATCCAAGTACGTGAGATGCAGATTTTGTTGTATGTTTTCTTAATGTTCTAAGTTCAACAAAAAAACCAGGGAATTTATGTAATTTTTCTTGCAAAATAGCATAATTTACTTTAGAAATTTGTTTTAAAAATAAATAAGCTTTATATCGTGAATATCTTTTCGCTTTTTTTAATTTTTTAATTAAGACTTTTTTTTCAATATTTAAAATATTACAAAATTCTAAAGTATCAAAACTTCTTAATTGTTTTGGAATTACCATCAAATCATAAGATGCTTCATTATACACTAATAATTTATTATTCCTATCAAAAATTAATCCGCGAGATGGATATTGAATAATGTGTCTTATTGCATTATTATCTGCAGATATTTTATAAGATTCATCTATAATTTGTATCCAAAATAAACGAAATAAATAAGTTACAAATAAAATTGTAACAAATATTATTATAATATTTTTCTTTTTCAATTTATTTTTTTTTGAAAATTTAAAATAAAATTAATTTAATTTTTATTAAAAAAAAATTCCCCAAAAATTTTTTTATACAAAAAGCATTAAAAAAAATGCAAATTTTGAAAAAATTTTTTTTTTAATTTGAAAGAATTATTTTATCTTCGAGAAAAATCATTGTTTAAAATTTGAAAATATGCTTTTCCTTTTTTTTCATTTTCTTTAAAATTTATGCCATTTTTCAATAAAAAATCTTTTTTAATGTTGTCAAAAATAATTTGATTTTCATCGTTTATAAATGCAAAACCATCATTAAAAGTATAAAAAGAAAATGATTTTGATTCACGAGAAAAAATATTTTTGCTAAAAAAATAATTTTTATTTTCAATATTTAATTGAGACATAAGAGTTTTTGCGATGTCTGTTTGCGAAGAAAATAAATTAATTATTGTATCTTTTTTTTTCAAAACTCCGCCGAGCCAAAGCATAGGAATATGAAATTTTTTTATCTCAAAATTAGCAGTATTACCCGGTAAACGACTTCCATGGTCAGCAAGCAAAATAAATAAAGTATTTCCCCAAAATTTTGTTTTCTTTATTTTGTCAAAAAAATCTCCTATACATTTATCAGTGTAATAAACAGAATTTAAAAATCTATTTTCTTCATCGTCACCGTGAAAAACTTTTTTCATCGGAACATCAAAAGGTTCGTGTGAGCTCAAAGTAAAAAGAACTTTGAAAAATTTTTCCTTTTCTTTAGAAATATCTTCAAAAAATTTTTCAAAAAGTAAATGGTCATGAACTCCCCATTTAGAATTATGAAATTCGCTTGAAAAATCTTTTTTACTAATAATTTCATCAAATTCACCGTTTACAAAATAAGATTTCAAATTAGCAAAATTTATATCGCCACCATAATAAAAAGAACTTTTATAATTTAATTTTTTTAAATCTTTTGAAATAAAAGGTAAATTTTCTGTTTTTTTTGTAAATTTTATTATGGAAGTTGTCGCTTGGGCAGGATAGCCGCTCAAAATAGAAACTATTCCTTTATCTGAACGGTCGCCATTTGCGTAAAAATTTTTAAAAAATATACCATCTTTTTGTAAATTCTTAAAATTTGGAGTAACTCTTTTTTTGCCGTCAAGACTTTCTATAACTTTTGCTGTAAAACTTTCCAAAATAATAAAAACAATATTTGGATTTGGATCTTTTAAAACAAAATCATTTTCTAAATTTTTCTCGTATAAATCAGAAAAAATTTTTTTTGCTTCTTTTTCTTCAAAAAATTTAACTTTTTTATGCTTTCCTATTTTTGAAATGGAATACATAAAATTCCATATAACATTTACAGCAGAATGATTAATAAATTTTTCTTTATGAAAATAAACTGTTCCAATATTTACAGGAGCAATTCCTATTCCTCCACGAATTGGAATTATTAATAATAAAAATAAAACAAACATTATCAATGCTTTAGGAAAATTATTTTTTTCAAAATTAAAATTTTTAAAAATTTTATTATAAATAATAATAAAGAAACTGAATAAAAAAACCAATAAAAATATAGCTTTAAAACTTGTTAATAAATCAACCGAAGCCATCATTTCTTTCGGTGTTTTTATATAAAGTAAAATTGTACTATCAATATGAAAACCCCAATTTCTATATAATTCTAAATTAAAAACAATTAAAAATAATGAAATGAAAATAAAAATTATATTATATATTTTAAGGAAATTCCTAATAAAATTTTCATTTGATGAAAAATTAAAAATAAAAAATAAAAAAGGAATAATTAATAAATAAGAAATCATAGAAATGTCAAGAGGCATTCCGTAAAAAAAAATTCCTAATAAATCTAAAAATTGAATTTCTTTTGAAAATTCAAATTGATATATTAAAAATAAAATTTTTGATATAAAAAAAATCAAAAGCCAAAATAAAGAAAATAAAAATATATATTTTAAACGATTTTTCATAATAAAAAAAAATTGAAATTTCACGTAAAATTTCACGTAAAATTTCAATTAAAAAAATAAAATTATAAATTTATTTAAAAACTTATAATAATTTATGTGATTTATATTCTATCATATAACTTGAACCTTCACAAGCGTCTGTTGTATTGTGTCCTTCAGCATCTTTGTGCTCGTGTTCTTCTTCACCATCTTTGTGGTCGTGTTCTTCTCCTTCTTTATGTTCTTCGATTTTGATTTCTCTAAAAATACCAACAACTTCTACTTCTTGCTTCTGAGATTCTTCTAATTTTACATCAAAAGGAGTTCCGGTAGTTTCTACTTTTACAGAAAATTTTTTATCACTTCCTATAATGTGCATTTTTTTACCACTGTGATGACAAATGTGAATAATAGTTCCTTTTACAGTAACTTCTTTGCCAATAAATTCTTTTGCTTTAGCTTTTAAAACATCTACTGTAATAACACTTGAAGCGAGTTTTTCTGATTTTGTTTCTTTGTCATCTCCACCATGTTGACAATCTTTACAAGAGAAAAATAAAAAAGAAGAAAATACTAAGATAAAAAATAAGTTCTTAACCATAATTAAAAATTAAAAAAAAAATAAAAATTATTTGCAAAAATAATAATTTTTTTTTAAAAAAAAATTTTTTATTTTTATTTAATAAAAAAATTATTATTTTATTTTTAATAAAAAATTTTTAATTTTTTTTATGAAAGATTTTTCTATAAAATATAAAATTATTTTTACTATATTTTTTATCAATTTTCTTGTGATAATTATAGGTATGACGGTTATTATAACAAGAGATATTGATAATTTTAAAACAGAGGCATTAAATAATGCTGTTTTACATAGTAAATTAATCGGACAACATTCTCTTCGCTCTTTGAAAAAAAACGATAAAAAAGAAGTGAAAAATATCTTAGAAAATCTTAAGTTTGTAAAAATGGTAAAAGATGTGCGTTTGTACAATGCAGAAAAAGAAATAATTTCTATTTATAGTAATTATGGAGATTTTGAATTTTTTCTTTTCGATTTTTCTAAAGAAGGTTTGCAGCAAATTAGCGATGATTATATACTGGTTTCAGAGCCTATTTTTGAAAAAAATAAAATTATCGCTTACATACATTTGACTTATTCAACAATAAATTTGAATAATAAAATAAAATCTCATTTAGAAACTTTTATAATTATTGCTTTTTTTATGATATTATTATCTTTAATTTTATCTTTATGGTCGCAAAGTTTTATAATAAAGCCAATTTTACAATTAACAAAATTCACAAAAAAAATCAGCAATATTTCCGATTATTCATCTTTTCGATTAAAAGAATATCATAATAACGAATTTAGCGTTTTATATTCATCTTTTAATAAGATGTTGAATAAATTAGAAGAAAGAAGAAACAAGCATCTATCGGCAGAAAGATTTTTAAAACAAAGTAAAGAACAATTCGAAAAAATCACATCATTTGCAAATGATACAATTTTTATGATAAATAAAAATGCTGACATTGTATTTTGGAATAAAGCAGCTGAAAAATTATTTGGCTATAAAAATGAAGAAATATTAAAAAAAAAATTTTACATTTTATTATTAGAAAAAAAACATAAACTTATTTTAAAAAAAACATTTTCAAATTTAGAAAAATTAAAAAGAAGAAAAAGAAATTATAAAAATCTTGAGTTTTTTTTACGTAAAAAAAACTTTAAAAAAATACTTGTAAGCACTTCCATTGCAACAACATATATTAATGGAGATTGGCATTTGATTGTAATTTTGAGAGACATTACTAAACAAAGAAAATTTGAAATAAATTTAAGAGAAACAAAAGAAAAAGCAGAAGAATCAGATAAACTAAAATCATTTTTTCTTGCAAATATTTCTCACGAAATAAGAACTCCTATGAATGCAATTATTGGTTTTTCGGATATCCTTGCAATGCCTAATTTTCCGGAAAAAGATAGAAAAAAATATATTTCTTATTTAAAAGAAAGCACAAATACACTTTTACAATTTTTTAAAAGAAGAAATAAATTTATTAAAAATAAAAAAAGAGAAAGAAAATAAAAATTTAGAACTAATTATTAAAATTAATGATAATGTAGAAACATTATCTATCAATTCTGATAAAGTGCGAATTAAACAAGTTATTAAGAATTTATTAAATAATGCTTTTAAATTTACTGAAAAAGGAAAAATAGAAATCTCTTTTTTTATAAAAAATGAAAATTGTTTGCAATTTTCTGTAAAAGATACTGGGATTGGAATAAAAAAAGAACATACAAATATTATTTTTATAAGATTTAGGAAAGTAGAAGAAAATGTATTTCAAAATTACCAAGGAGCAGGTTTAGGTTTGACTATTTCAAAAAAAATAATAGAACTTCTTGGCGGTAAAATGTGGCTTACATCAGAGATAAATAAAGGCTCAACTTTCTATTTTACCATTCCTATTTAATAAAAAATAAAATTTCGATAAAAAAATATTATCAATTCAAAAAAAATAAAAATTAATTAAATTGTAATTTTTTTTTGAATTTTATAAAAAATGTATAATATATAATAAAAAATTATTGTTTAAACAAATATTTAAAAAATTCAACTTTAATTAAAAAAGAAAATATTTATTTTTAATATGAAAATTATACGATAAATATTATCACATATTTTGGGAAAAACAAAAAAATATTGTAATGAAGAAATTGTTAAAAATATAAAAATATAAAATAAAATTTGTTACAAATTCAGTTCTCCATATTGATAAAAATAAAAAATATATGTTTCATTAAAGGAAAAACTCAATATTTATTAAATTTTAAATTTATTGAGAAATAAAAAATAAATATAATTTTATTTTGAACGGTCAGCAAACATTATAATCAATTTTAAAAAATTTTAAATGAAAAATATTTATTTATATTTATTATTTTCTTTGAAAACTTCTAACAATGTTTTATAAAAAAAAAGATTTTTTCAAAATTTTATTTTTTTTCAAAAAAATGTAAAAAAATTTTTTTTTTAAAAAAAAAGATTTTATCTTTGCGTCAGATTTTAAAGCGAACGTGGCGTAATTGGTAGCCGCGCTAGACTTAGGATCTAGTGCCGAGAGGCGTGGGGGTTCGAGTCCCTTCGTTCGCACAAAACCACCTAATTTTCTATAATTTTAGGTGGTTTTTTTTTAATATTATTATTTGAAATAATGAAAATTAAAGAACAAAGTATTGATAGTTTGAGTTTACTTCTTTCTGTTGAATTGGAGCCAAAAGATTATGAAAATCAAGTAAATAAGACCTTAAAAAAAGAAGGTAGAAAAATTGAAATAAAAGGTTTTCGCAAAGGAAAAGTACCTTTAGGAATATTAAAAAAATTAATTGGTGGAAAAATTATTGCAGAAGAAGTTCAAACGTTAGCCTTAGATGCTTCAAAAAAATATTTTGAAGAAAAAAATTTAGAAGTTTTAGGGCAGATAAATGAACAAGAGGAGAATTTTTTCACTTCTATTGATCAAAAAAATTTCAATGTAAAATATAGTGTTGCCATAGCTCCAAATTTTGAAGTAAATTTATCAGACTATAAAATCCCGTTTTATGATATTACAGTTAGCGAGGAAATGATTGATGATTCAATAAAATCTGTTGGAGATAATTTCAAAAAAGAGATAGAAGTTGAATGTGTTAATGATAAATTAAATAATATTTTAATAGGTGATTTTTCTGAATTAGATGAAAATAATAACATTTTAGAAAATGGTATTTCTAAAAAAGACGCAATGATTTCATTAGAATTTGTGAAAGATGACGAAATTAAAAATTTATTTAAAAATGCTTTTATAAATCAAGTTATAAATTTTAATTTAAAAAAAGCCTTTCCAAATGATACAGAAGTTGTTCATTTATTAGGAATAAAAAAAGAAGATGCAAAAGATCTAAATTCTGATTTTCAATTTATTATAAATAAAATAAAAGATTTCGAAGAAAAAGAAATTAATCAAGAATTTTTTGATTTGACTTTTGGAAAAGATATAGTAAAATCTGAAGAAGAATTTAGAGCAAAAATAAAAGAGAAGATAGGAAAAAATTTGAAAAGCAGAGATACCATTGCACGTTTTACTTTAGACTTAAAAGAAGCATTGATGACAAAATTAAATTTTCCATTTCCAGATGCTTTCTTTAAGAAATATCTAAAATATGAATTGATTAAGCAAAAACAAAATTTGAATGATGAAAAATTCCAAGAGGAATTTTCTAATTTCAAAGAAAGTTTTAAATGGGATTTAATTGTAAAGAAAATAATAAAGGAAAACAAAATTTCTATAGACAATGAAAAAGAATTCCTTGCTTTTGTGAAATATGAAATTGCAACGCAAATTCAATCACAAGGTATGGGAAGTTCTGAATTTAGGCAAAAATTTGCAAGTGTAAAATTCTTCGATTTTATGCAGAAAAATATTACATTAGATAAAAAAGTTGTTTCTGTAGAAGATTTTAGAAAGCTTTATCAAGATGATAAAAAATAAATAAATAAAAAAAATGCAAATTTTTCAAAATTTGCATTTTTTTTTTTAAAAAATATCGTTCATCTCCCTTTTAATAAAATTAATTGCCATATTGGTTGGAATTTCTTTCATTATCAAAACTTTATTTAAAATCTTTTTACTTAATGCAAAAGCATTTGCATTTGAATCTAATTCACTTGCAGACATATTTACAATTTCTATAATTTGTTCCTTAGCTCTTTTAATAACTAACCAAGTTTTTGGTGAAACATAAATTTGCTGAACTATATTATGTTCGAATTCTTTTCTGATATTTATCAAAATTTCCGTTTGCAAATCTTGTACATTCATATCATTTCCATGCAATCTTAAAACCAGAGATTCCGGTGAAATTCTTTCGAGAAAAAGCGTAAAACGTTCATAAGCTTGTAAACGCATAGGAGTAATTAATTTGTAATTTTCTTGTGAAATCTTAAATTTATCTTTTTGAACTTCTTTTTTTACGAATGCACGCAAAATAAAATATGAAGTTAAAAATACTATAAAAGAAGGAATCACATATTTCAATATTTCTAAAATTTCTTTCATTTTTAATTATTAAAAAAAAACGCATTTTAATTAAAAAAAAAATTTTTTACAAAAAAAATTTATTATTTTTGAAATATAATTTTTAATTTAATAATTATGAAAACAATTTTTAGAAATACAATTTTTGTTTTAGCTGTAATTTTCACTTTTTTACTTTTTCCAAATGATAGGTTCAGATGAAGAAAATATGGACGAGATGGAGCAAGATATTAATCTTGGAAACACAGATAATTTACCGTCAAGTGTTGATTTAAGAAGTTCTTTTCCTCCAATTGGAAATCAAGGGTCATATGGAACTTGTGTTGCTTGGGCAGTTGGATATAATTTAAAAACTTTCTTAGAAGCGAAAGATAATAATTATTCTCCTTCAGATTTGACAAGTTCGTCTAAGCAATTTAGTCCTAAGGATTTATTCTGGGCAATTCCAAACTCTAATAAAGGTGGAAGTTGCAATGGAACTGGTTTTGAGGCTGCTCTTGATATTATGGTTTCTCGTGGAATTGCTCCGATGAGCGAAGTTCCTTATGATAATCTTGGCGACTGTTCTGATTCTCCGAGTTCTTCATGGACGAGTATTGCAAATCAATATAAGTTAGAAAACTATAGAAAAATAAATATTCAAGAGGAAGATTTGAAATATTATTTATCACAAAATAGAGCAATTGCAATTGGAGCAAAACTTGGTGATAATTTTATGTCTTGGAACAGTAGCAGTCCAATTTCTTCTGACACTTACGAATATAATGGTCAGCATGCATATCATGCTATGACTCTTGCTGGTTATGATGACAGTAAACAGGCATTTTTAGTAGTAAATTCTTGGGGTGAAAGTTGGGGAAATAATGGTTATATTTGGGTAGATTATGACTTTTTTGTTGATGAATTTTGTTTTGCTTCTTTTGTTGCAACAAATATACGTTCAAATCCAGATACAGATGGAGATAATGAAGTTGATGATATTGTTACAGGTAGTGATTTACTTGCTTGGGAATTAAGCGATGAAGAAGATTATGAAAGTGGTGATCCAAAAACAAGAAAAATAACTTATAATGTTTTTAATTCCGGAAGCAGCACAATAAATGCAAACCAAGACTGGAATATTATTTACGCTTATTATGATGCTTACGATGCAAATAATTTCGGAATTTTACTTTTTGATTATTATTCTGACGATTATGGAAGTTATGGAGAGGACGGTTCTTTTGATGATATTGGAGAAGAGGGCGATGGAATTTCTGGAAATTGGTGGAATCATATAAATGTTGAAAGTGGAAAAAGTGTAGCAGAAGCTTTATATGATAAAGACGAAGATTCACGTTTTCATTGGGGTTATGATATGCCGAATATTACGGGCTATTATTATTTAGTTTTAATTGCAGATGGTTATGATGCAATATCTGAAGAAGATGAAACAAATAATTATTTTTTCTTCAAACAAGATAATGGAGACCCTATTTCTATAGATAATGGAATTATTGATGAATATGGTATTTCAAAAAAGAAATTTAAAAAATCTGTTTCAAAACCTAAATTATACGATAAATCTCCTGAAAATACAAGTATTTCTAAGAGAAATGTTAATGCGTATTCTCATGACGAAATTAAAAAATTAATTAAATTTCAAAAGGAAAACGGAATTTTAGAAAAGAAAGTTAAAGAATTTTTAAAGAAAAAATCTGAAGTTCACAATAAAAAGAAATTTTAAAAATTATTTTTCAAAAAACGTCAAAATTTTTGACGTTTTTTATTTTTTTTAAATTAAAAAAATATTAAAATTTTGTCATTTTTTTGAAAAAAGTTTTTTATTATTATATAATATTATTATAAATTTGTTTTTATAATTTTTAATATAAATTAAAACCGAAATGAAATCAACTAAAAAAATAATTGAAATATTTATATTTTTCGTGATTTTTCTTATAGCTATTTTTAATAGCTATAAATTATCAATACATGAAAATCAAATAAACAGACAGAAGCAAATAATAGATAGTTTAAAACAGACTATTGTGGAGTTTGAAACAAATAGTTTTGTGAGTTCATCAAAATATGTTCTATTTAGAAATCAAAATTTTGAGACATACAAATGTGATGTAAAAAAAGTAGATTTAAAATTCTACTATAAAGATACAACTGATAGAAAAATTAAAAGCATTGATACACTTAAACATTTGGTTTCTATAAATAATAAAGTATTGATTTTTGCAACAAATGCAGGAATGTATAATCCAAATAATGAACCACAAGGTTTATATGTTGAAAATAAAAAAATAATCAAACCACTTGACTTAAATGAAGGTAAGGGAAATTTCTATATGAAACCTAATGGAGTGTTCTATATTACTGAAAATAACACTGCTGGAATTACAGAAAGCTCTGATTACTTACAACAAAATTCAAAAAATATTAAATATGCAACTCAATCAGGACCTTTATTACTAATTAATGGAGATATGCATCCTAAATTCAATGAGGGGTCAAAAAATAAACATATTAGAAGTGGCGTTGGTCTAGTTAATGCTCATCAAGTAGTTTTTATAATTTCTAACGAAAAAGTTAACTTCTTCGATTTTGCATTATTATTCAAAAAATTTGGTTGTAAAAATGCACTTTATCTTGATGGTGGGATTTCTAAAATGTATTTGCCAGATTTGAATAGATTTGAGAAAGGTGGAAATTTTGGAGTTATAATTGGAGTTACCACACAAAAAGAATGATATTATGCAAAAACTAATAATCACAAAAATAGTTATATTATTTACTTTTCTTCAAAGTTATTCACAAAGTGATGTGATGTTAAGATATTATAAAAACAATAAATATGTCTCAAAAGAAAAATTTGTAAAAAAATTTCCATATAAACAATATTTAAGAGAGGTTGTATTTACGGATTTTAAAACATTACAAGCAGATAGATACTTCGTTTATAAAAAGAAAGGTGAAGGAGATATTTTTTTATATAATTTAGGTGATTATTTTATTTCACACTACCCAGTTACTTCAAATAATTATTCCGACAAAATATCCATAGGAGAAAAGTTTATTTGTTCTAAAACGAATATCAAAATTAATGCACGAACCAATGATATTTACAAAATTATAGGATATTTTATTTTAGGAAAAGTAGCACAAAAAATAGAAAAAGACATAAAAAAAAAAATATTTGATATAAGTACAAATAATAACAAAAAAATAATAGAACGTTTAAAACGAAACAAAGTATATGTTTCCATTGAAAAAGGAAGAGCATCTAAAATAGTAGATAATTTAAAGAAAGGAAGGTTTGATTACATTTTTAAACGAGTTTGGGAAAAAATAAAAGTGCATTTTTCAAATGCATTTGGTTATGCAACTACGTGGGTAGTGATTATTTTATCAATAGTTCTATTTATTTTACTGATAATTCCATATAGTAAAAAAAGCAGTAATAGAAATGGAAAAAATAATCAAAGGATTGTTGTAAAACAAAATCCAAATTATAAATTATCTTCTTTCATGTCTTACCATCCAATAAATAAATCAGAAAACTCAGTAAATATATTCAAAATTCATAACAAATCTAACAAAGAAATTGGGCAATGTATTTGGATGACAAGACCTCACATTAAAGCAAATTACTTTGCTTATCAAAATGTTTCACGAAAATTTAGAAATTTTAAAAGAAAAAACAATGTAATTTTGACAGCAACAGGTGGTTTTACAAATTCATCAAAGCAACCAGAAGGATTTACAGTCGAAAAAGGAAATATTGTTAATGCGGTAATGATGCATGACAGGCATGGTTTAGTAATAGTTCAAAAAGGAGGTGGTTTAAGAGTAATAAACCTTAAACGTAGTAAAATTGAACTACCTATAACATCAACCAAAACATTAAAAATTGAAAACCCACTCACAAACTTAATTGCATATTCAAAATTAATAGATTGGACTAGAAACAATGGAGCAACATTATTTCAAACTCAATTGCTTGCATTCAGTAATAAATTATTAATTGATGTAAACAAAGCACCAGGTGCACTGAGAGAAAGACGGATATTAGCTGCATTTAGAGTATTGAAGCATCTCATAATTTAGCTTCAATAGCGGAAGAGATTTTTGTTATTCTATCTACAAGAAATAAAAAAAAAAAGTTGAATTTATATTAAATTTAGACGTTGGTTCATATAATATATTGAATGTATTTGATAGTAAGGGTAATTTAATTAATAGCCTTAAAGGACCAACAAATATTAACAATGCAACTAACTTAATCGTTTGGTCAAAATAAACCTTATGCGTCATCGTCCACGCTTGATTTCGGAGCATCTACTATGTCAAGCGTGGACGATGACGCATATGGGGATTTTGGACGATTTTTGAAAAAATTTTTTTAATAAAATATTAAAATTTTGGTTTTTTTTGAAAAATTTTAAAATATAAAAAAAAATTAAAATGATAATAATATATATTTTAAAATAAATTCTTTGAATCTGTTACATAATTTTATCAAATTGCTTAACAATGGTTTCAATTCTAAAATCTATATCATTTATTTCTTTATCTTTTTCGAAGATAATAAAAGTATGTTTATTTAGTAAATTTTTTGGATCTATATTAATTTTTAATTGTTCTTTATATACATGAATTTTATGCGATTTTGGAATGTCTTTATGTTTATTCAAATTTCTAAAATATCTTAAAAACGAACTTATAAAAATAAAAGGATAAAAAATAGGAAATAAAAACAAAGAACCTTTACTAATTCTTAAATATTTGATTTCGCGAATATTAAAACCCGCAAGTTTCGCAAGCATTCGTAATTTTTGTAATCCTATTAGGAAAATATGTCCATGATAAATTTCATTACTTAATTTTTTATCTGACATCCATATATCGTCTATTTCATTTGGTGGCATTTTACTCTTTAAATGTTTTTAATTGGTCGCTAAAATGTTCAATACCTTCTTGACAAATTAGCATATCTGCATAATTATTCATTACTGGAATTTTATTTAAAATATCTGCTCGTTTACATTGAATATCTTTTAACATAAAGTATTCTGGAAACAAATCATATGCTTCAACTTTTGCTCCATTTTCCAGCAATATCTCAGAAGTAACCCCATTACCTGCTGGTATATCTATAACAATTTTATTATGTAATTGTTTTTTAATACTATCCAAATATTTTTTCACATAAAATTTTTGACTTTTTGGATTATTTATATGATTATCTATCATTTTTGCTTTTTATAAAAAAATTCATATTTTATATTTTTTGTATTTTATTTCAAAAAATACAAATATTTACAATATTAAAAATAATATATAAATAAAAAAATTTTAATTATTTTATTTATTCTGCTATGCGTGTTTTCAACATAATTATTCGTAATAAATTTATAAAAGATATTTTTTTTTTTAAACATTAAAATTTTGGGCGAATTTTGAAAAAATTTTTTTTAATAATTTAATTCATTAAAATTTTGCCATATTATAAAAATTCATGAAATTTTAGACAATTTTGAAAAAATTCCAAATTTTATAAATTTGGAATTTAAATTTTTTCTACAGATTTACAAAATTTTAAGTTTTTAATTTTTTCTTTTTTGCTGATGGGAATAAAATATTATTTAAAATTAAGCGATAAGCTGCTGAATTCGGATATAAATCTAAAATTGTTTTCGGATCACCAACATAATGACGATAATCTTCAGGGTCGTGTCCTCCATAAAAAGTCCAAGTTCCTTTTCCATATTCTCCGTGTATATAACGCGCCTCGTTTGCTGCTTTGAATTCTCCCATTATCAAAACATTAGATTTAATAAATTTTTTATTAAATGCAGTTGTTTGTCCCATAAAACCTTTTATAATTTTATTGTGGTTTTGACAAAGCATAGTTGGAATTGGGTCCCATTTAGCAGAAAAATCAAATAAAGTAAAAAAATCATTTTCTTGACGAACTCTTCTTGTTCTGGAAACATCTATGTCAGAAAATTCATAATCGTAAGGATTTTTATTTAACTTAAAATTTTTAAAAGCAAAAGTTTTAGAAAAATCTAATTTTTCCTGAGCATTTTTATCTGCTGGATCTCCATCAAACATTTTTTCACAAATATCTGTATTATGAGAAGCTAATGCTATATCATAAGTATCTGTCGCTGAGCACATTGCAAATAAAAAGCCTCCGGAAGAAACATAAGCTTTTATAGTTTTTACAACAAATAACTTTAATTTTGATACTTTATTAAAACCTAATTCAGTTGCTAAATTTTCAAGTTTTTTAACATTGTCTTTATACCATTTATTATTTCTGTGAGAAGCATAAAAACGACCATATTGTCCGGTAAAATCTTCATGGTGCAAATGCAACCAATCATATTTTGATAAATCGCCTCTGATAATTTCTTTATCATAAATTATTTTGTAAGGAATTTCGGCATAAGTTAGAGCAAGAGTTACAGCGTCGTCCCAAGGCATTTTTCCTGACGGCGAATAAACAGCAATTTTCGGAACAGTTTCTAATTTTACAGCATCCATATTTACAGACGGACTGGAAATTTCCGATAAAATAGCAGATGCCTGAACATCGGCAATTATTTCATAACTTATACCTCTAAATTTACATTCATTTTCTATCTCTTTTTTATAAGGCATTAAAAAACTTCCACCTCTATAATTCAAAAGCCATTTTACACTTATTCCATTTTGCAAAGCCCAATATGTGATGCCGTAAGCTTTTAAATGATTTTTTTGTGATTTATCCATTTGTACAAGAAGATGCGCACTTCTAAGATTTGTTACAGATAAAATACAAAGGATAATAATAAAAAATTTTAATTTCATATTTATTTTTTTAATAAATTAAAAAAAAAACGTATTTAATATAAAAAAATTTTAAATAAATTTATATATTTTTATTTTTTTATTTAAATTTTAAATTTAAATTTATTTTATGAGAATATTTTTCAGAGTCGATGCAAATAAAAATATAGGTTTTGGACATCTTTTTAGAAGTTTGAATATTGCAAATACTATAAAAAAAATGTATAAAATAAAAGAAATAATTTTTTTAACCAAAAATAATAAAATTTGCAAGAATATTTTAAATAAAAATAATTTTTCTTTTATTTTAAAGGAAAAAAATCAAGAGGAAATTTTTTTGGAGAAGATTATTTCAAAAAATAATTTTGACATTTTATTTATTGATAATTTTTATCCTTATGAAAGGAAAATTATTGAAAAATTAAAAAAATATTTGAAAATTATTATGTTTCATAATTTGTGTGAAGGCAGTTTTTATTCGGACATTTGTATTTTGCCGAGTGCACACACAGAAGAAGAAATTATAAATGATGAAAGATGGAAAAATACAAGATTTCTTCACGGAGAGAAATATATTGTTATAAATGAAAATATTAATATTTTAAAAAAAACACCAAAAAACAGGAAAAAAAATTTTTTCAATCTTACAATTACAACAGGTGGAAGCGATCCAAAAGGAGTTTTAATAACTTTATTAGAATTTTTAAATGATTTGAAAATTGATAATTTTCAAATTACGGCTTTAGTTGGGATTTCTTTTTATGAGAAAAAGAAATTAGAAAATTTAAAAAAGAAATTAGCAAATTTTATTAAAATTATTCCATACTCGGAAAAAGAGTTTTTAAAATCAGATATGGTTATTTGTACTTTTGGAGTTTCAACTTATGAATTAATGTTTCTTGAAATACCGATTATCAGCATTGGACATTCAGAAATAAATACAAAAGCAAGTGAAATTTTAGAAAAAAAGTTCAATTCTATAATTGATTTAGGTCTTATTGACAATTTGAAAAAAGAAATTTTACAAAAAACAATTTTTAATTTATTAAAAAATAGAAATGATTTAGAAATTTTATCAAAAAATCAAAAAAATTTTATAGATGGAAAAGGAAATTTAAGAGTTGCTAAAATTATTCTTGATAAAAACAATAATTTTATGAATTTTTAAATTAAAAAATATTGAAATTTTGGACGTTTTTTTGAAAAAATTTTTTTTATTTTGAAATTATAAAAATTTGAGCGTTTTTTCAAAAAAAAATTTTTTCAATTTCAAAAATTTTAAAATTTTGGTCGTTTTTTGAAAAAATTTTTTCGAAAAAACATTAAAATTTTGGACGATTTTTGATTTTTTTTTTTTAATTATAAAAAAGCATTAAAATTTCATCGTTTTTTTGAAAAAAATTATTTTTTTTTTATAAAAAAACATTAAAAATTTTGCCGTTTTTTGAAAATTTTTTTTTTCTAATTATAGAAATTCATAAAATTATTGTTTTTTTCAAAAAAAATTAAAAAAAAAATACGAAAAAAAATTTTTTTTCGTATTTTTTTATTTAAAAAAATTTTATGAATTTATTTTATAGATATTTTTTCTATTTTAATATTTTCACCGTCATTTATTATTAAATAATAAATCCCAGCTTCAAAATTAGAAATATCAATTTTATTGTCTATAGAATTAACATTTTTAAATTCTTTTGTAAATAAAATTTGCGATTGAACGTTTCTTAAACTTACATTATAAGTTCTATTTTCTTTAGAATTAATAATTAAATTAAAACTTTCGTTCGCAGGATTTGGAAAAATAGAAATGTTATTATCAGATTTTATATTTTCTAATGAAACAAGTGTCGCAGTTAAATTTAAAGTAAAAGTAATAAATGTATCTGCTCCTCCAGGAGGAAAACAAGAAACTATAGCAAAATAATCTCCAGCTATTAACTCAATATCTTCGAAACTACCTCCACTAACACCCT
The DNA here is from genome assembly GCA_002084355.1 of Bacteroidetes bacterium 4572_128. Classification (GTDB taxonomy): domain Bacteria; phylum Bacteroidota; class Bacteroidia; order Bacteroidales; family 4572-128; genus 4572-128. The sequence continues at coordinate 28,599 of NBLL01000007.1, forward strand.
TAGCAAAACCCATACAAGTTCCACCATTTCCTGGTTCACCGTCATAAATATAAACACTTGCACTTGTTCCTTCTATACTACCACTTAAATTACTTGTTTGCGTAATTGTAAACTTATAAACAATATCATCTCCATTCATATAATAAGCTGGTCCACAACCATCAGTATCAGAATAATCATTTCCAAAACTTTCAGTAGTTCCTTCAAAATTAGAAAGCGGTAATTCTATAGATATTGGCAATCCACAAACAGAACCTTCTGGAATAATATAACATATTTCATTAGAATTATCAGTATTAAAAGAAGGTAAATAAGCAGGTGGAGTTCCCCATAATCTTATATTATAATTTATTGGATTTTCATAAATTGGATTATCCTGGAAAGCTGGAAAAACTAAGAAATAATATTCTCCCGGAGGTAAGAAAAAATTATTTATACTTTCGTCTTCTCCATAACCATATAAATTCATACTTGCCGAAGTATTATTATTATCATCTAAAGATTGAATAACCAATGAAATATCTGAGCAAGAAATATCTGCTTGTAAATTAATGAGAGTAGGATTTTCTATTTCAAATTTAAAATAATCCATATCTCTTGTTGTTGAAGTTCCATTTAGGTAAAAATGATAGCTACCAGTTATTAGAGTTGGATTTTCTGGATTACCAATTACACAATCAGTAAAATGATCTGCTTCTGTACCTGAGCCAGGACCACTGTTTGGTTCTGTTTCTGGCGTTCCAACAGGAACTAAATCATCTTCACAATCGATGTCTTTTGTTTCGGAAATATTTAATAGATCATTTGAAATTGAACTTTTAATTTTTTTATTAAAAGAAGTTGGAGGAGGATTCATAGGTAAATTAGCAAAAGGAATCGGTTTCCAATTTAAATTAACCATACCATTTTGAACATTAACATTTTCTAATTCAGGAGATTCAGGAATTTCTTCTTCTTCTATACTAAAAATAAAAGGATCATAACTCCATGCATCTGACCAGAATAAATAATAAGATTTTCCAGATTCAGCAATAAAAGAAACTTCAGAAGCATATTCATTATTAGGATAAAAATCAGGTCCAACATCTTCAGAAAATGCTATGAAACCACCATTTTCGCAAGCATCAAAAACATATAATCTTGTATCATAAGGTTCTGGACTTGTGTTCATTAATGGTTGGTCTTCTCTACAAGAAGATATCGTAACAAAATTAGTTTCGCTTGGAGTATAAACAAACCAATAAGGTGCTTGCGGCGAATTATTATCTCCAACAACAGCAATTTGTGCTGTTTCACAAATTTGACCTTCTGACGCTGCTTCTTCATTTACTGTTACTGTCCAATCAGTATTTGTAATTCCATCCTGAGCGATAACATTATAAACAACTGGATTAGTAAAATCATTAACACTTACTCCGCTTATTTGCTCTACACCAGCAATATTTACAGTTGCACCTATTGAAATTATAAAAGAAGATACTATTCCTTCTATATTAGTTCCATATGCAACTTCAACAGAAATATCATTTCCAGTTATAGTTGCATCATTAATTTGCTGAGGAATTGAAAAGCTTGTTATTAATGTTTCTGTACCTACTTCTAAAGTATTTACATTAATTGTCCAATCTGTAGTTGTCAATCCATCTTCAGAAACAATAATATAAGTAACAGAACTTGAAAAATTATTTCCAGTAATTTCACTTATTTGTTCAACTCCATTCACCGTAACACTTGCAAAACTTGAAGTAATATAATTTGCAACTAAATTACTTAGATCTGTACCAAAAGGCACATCTATATTAACAATATTATTTACTTCATCTATAGTAGAATTTACAGATTCATTAAAAGAAAAATTAATAAAATTTGCACCGTTTTCATCTATACGATGAGGTATAACTATAGAAGTTATTTCTGCACCACCATCAAAAGAGCCTAATAAAGAAGTTTCTCCGGTCTCTAAATTTAATGTTCTTAATTCTCCAGAATTTGCATCATCTCCATCATCAGAAGCACTATATGAAGAATAATAACAAGTATTTGTATTATGGTCAAAATCCATGCTTTGTGCATAAGCAGCATTAAAATCTAATGGAGCAATTAAAGTTAAGTTACCATTAACTTTATTAATGGAATACAATTTATCTTGTAGTATATCTATAGTATATAAAATTCCATTTTCATCACAAGCAAGATTTATTGGTAATGTATTGCTATCAGAACCATCTCCTATAAATTTTAATGTGGCATTTGTTAAATTTATCGTATAAAGTCCACTACCAGAAATACCATACATTGTAAAAGTAGTCCAATCGTAAGCCATTCCATTAAAAGAAACGCCTCCTAAACTTCCAATAATACTTCTTTCGCCAGTTTCGGTATTAATTTTAATTAAATCACTGTCACTGTTATCATCTTTAGAATCGACAACATACCATCCATCATTAGCCCAGCTTCCACAATAAACAGAACTTTCATCAGATTGATCGGCAATAGAAATTAAACTTCCATTTTCCAAATCAATAATAGCTGGACCTGCAGGAGTTTCTCCGGACATAGCTACAGCTACATAACAATAAGCCTCCTCTAAATCAATTAACGCAGATTTTTTTTGAGAAAAAGCGCTATGCGAAATTAAAAAGAAAGCAATAAGGTAAAAAAATATTCTTTTTTTTAACATAAATAAAATTTTAAGGTTTTAAAAATTTTCACAAAGATAAAAAAAAATTTAAAAAAAAACATATTTTTTTTAAATTTATTAAAAAAAACAAAATATATAAAATTATATTTGGGTTTTTTGAAAAAATCAGATTATAATCATTTTGAAAATATTTGATTGTCTTTTTAATGAGGAATTTTTTAATGTGAATGAAAAAAAACCTTCAATTTATTTCAAAATTCGTCCAAAATTTTAATATTTTAAAAAAACCTTCAATTTATTTCAAAATTCGTCCAAAATTTTAATATTTTATAATCTCAAAAAAAATTTTTTTTCAAAAAAACGGCAAAATTTTAATGATTTTAAATTTTCACACCCATAACAAGAACATCATCAATTTGTTTATAATTTCCTTTCCAGTTCTCAAAAGTATTATTAATAATTTGTTTTTGTTTATTCATATTTTCATTTTGAATTTCCGAAAGCAATTTCTTAAAATTCTTTTTCATAAATTTCTTATTTTTTTTACCACCAAATTGGTCTATAAAACCGTCAGAAAAAATATAAATTTTATCTTCTTTTTCCAATTGAATTTCATAATTTGTAAATGATTTCTCTTTACGATAAATTCCTATGGGTTGCCTATCAGCTTTATATTCTATCATTTCATTATTTCTAAATAAATATAAAGGATTATTTGCTCCCGCAAATTGTAAAACATTAGTTTTTGTATTCAAAGAACAAAAAGCTATATCCATACCTTCTTGTCGTTTACTTTCTGAATTTTGTTTTAGAGATTTTTTTATTTCTTCTCTTAAAATATCTAATATTTTTCCAGCTTGATATAAACCTTTTCTTGCAACAATTTCATTTATGACGACATCACGAGGTTTAAAAAATATAAAATAATCTGATAAATTATTTTCAAATAAATCTAAACTTGGCAAAATAGCATCTTGAATTTTATTTGCTAAACTCAGATCTTTTGTTCTTTGATTTACTTTATTTTCTAAGTTTTCATAAAGAAGAGCATTTTCTATAGAAACCGCAATTTGAGAAGATAAAATATTAATTGTTTTTATTCTTTCTTCGGTAAAAGCGTGAGAACTGGCACTATTTTCTAAATACAAAATAGCGACCATTTTGTTTTTATGAATTATCGGATAACAAAAAACAGATTTTAATGAATAATTTTTCAAATATTCATCATTTTCATAATCCTTATTTTTTGAAATGTCATCAATGAGTAC
>NBLL01000134.1 GCA_002084355.1 Bacteroidetes bacterium 4572_128
ATTTTTTGCATTTTACAAAAAACGTAACAACCTTAAAATCAAAGCTTTATGGTTTTTATTTTTTGCGAAAAAACTTTTTTTACCATACTATAATGAGCGGTTACGATTTTTTTAAAAAACGACGAATTTTTAATGTTTTTTTGTAATAAAAAAAAATGAATTGTTTAAAAAAAAAAAAATATTCATTTTTATTTATAATTTTTTATTTATAATTTTTTAATTCAAAAAATAATATTTTAAATTAATAAAAAATTTATTTTTGCGTTTTTAGTATTTTATTTTACAATTTTATAATTAAAAAATGTTTAGAAGATTATTTATAATTTTATTTTTTTTTACAATAAATTATCATTCCTATTCACAAATAGGTCTTAGATCTGATTTATCAGATATAAGTTATGAAAGCCCAAAAGAATACGAAATTGGTGGAATTACAGTTTTTGGAATAAAATATCTCGACGCTGACGTTTTAGTTCATTTGTCTGGTTTAACTGTTGGAAGTAAAATTATAGTTCCCGGTGATGAAATCACTGAAGCTGTAAAAAAATTATGGAAACAAGGGCTTTTTTCCGATGTTAAAATAAAAGCCACAAAAATAATAGGGAATAAAATTTTCCTTACTTTTCATTTAAAAGAACGTCCACGACTTTCTAAATTTTCTTTAAATGGAGCGAAAAAATCTGAAGCAGAAGATATTAGAGATAGAATAAAATTGACAAGAGGAAAACAAATTACTGATAATGTTATTAATAGAACGAAAAATTTAATTGAAACCTATTATAAAGATAAAGGTTTTTTACGTACAAAAGTTGATATTGTTCAAAGTAATGATACTACTTTAATAAATCATATTATTCTGAAAATAAATATAGACAAACAAAAAAAAGTAAAAATTAAAAATATTTATTTTGAAGGTGATTTTTCTTTTGCAAAAAAGAAATGGTGGAATATAAAATCTTCTGAGAATAAAGAGGAAAATTTAGAACTATCTATTAGGAAACTAAAACGCTCAATGAAAGAGACTAAGGAAAAAAGATGGTGGCGTTGGTTTAAAAGTTCTAAGTTTTTAAAATCAAATTTAAAAGAGGATAAAAAAAATATTATTGCTCTTTATAACGAAAATGGTTACAGAGACGCAAAATTTTTATCAGATACTATTATTGATCTAAATGAAAAACGTGTAGAAATTAAATTAAAAATAGAAAAAGGAAAACAATATTACTTCAGAAATATTAAATGGATAGGAAATTCAAAATATAATTCTTATCAATTAAATAGATTACTTGGAATAGAAAAAGGAGATTTATTTGACCAAAATGTTTTAGATATGAGGTTAAATTTTGCTCCGGATGCGGTTTCTAATTTATATTTAGATGACGGTTATTTGTTTTTTTCTGTTACCCCAGTTGAAATTTTAGTTGATAATGATTCTATAGATTTAGAGATGAGAATTAGAGAAGGTAAACAAGCCTATTTAAATAAAGTTTCTATTTCTGGAAACACAAAAACTAATGAGCATGTTATTCGCAGAGAAATCAGAACAAAACCCGGAGAACTATTTAGTAAAACAGATATAGTTCGTACTATTAGAGAGTTAGCACAACTTGGACATTTTAATCCAGAAAAATTAAATGTTAATCCCATTCCAGACCAAGCAACAGGAACAGTTGATCTTGAATATACAGTAGAAGAAAAAGCAAATGATCAGGTGGAACTTTCCGGTGGTTGGGGCTATGGAATGTTTGTTGGTTCTCTTGGAGTTAAATTTAATAATTTTGCAGCGGGTGATATTTTCAAAAAGAACGCTTGGCGACCAATTCCAATGGGAGACGGACAATCTTTAGGGATACGTGCAAGTGCAAATGTTTATTATCAATCTTATAGTATTTCTTTTATTGAACCTTGGTTTGGCGGAAAAAAACCTACTTCTTTGAGTGTTTCTTTGAGTCATACTACACAAAGAGATTATTATAGTTCAGGAAAAATGAAAATTATTGGTTTGAATATAGGAATTGGACAACGTTTAAAATTTCCAGATGATTTTTTTACTTTGTATAACGAAGTAAGATTACAAAATTATGAAATGGATAATTACACAAGATTTTTCTTTGCAAATGGAACATCAAGAAATTTTAGTTTTAAAACAACTTTTGGAAGAAATTCCAGTGGACCTTCACCAATATTTCCTGTAAGTGGTTCGTCTTTTTCTTTAAGTTTACAACTTACTCCTCCTTATTCTTTATTAAATAACAAAAATTATGAAAGTGTTTCTGATAATGATAAATATGAATATCTTGAATATCATAAATGGATGGTAAAAGCATCTTGGTTTATGGAGTTATATAAAAATCTGGTTATCAATACAAAAGCAAGTTTTGGTTTTATTTCTTATTATAATAAAGATATTGGACATTCACCTTTTGAGGCTTTTGAAGTTGGCGGCGATGGAATGAGTGGTTATAATTTTTACGGTCAGGATTTAATTGGTATGCGAGGTTATTCCAGAGGTTCTTTAACTCCGGAAACAGGAGGAAATATTTATAATAAATTTACTGTTGAAATGCGTTATCCACTTTCTTTAAATCCGTCGGCAACTTTTTATGTTCTTACTTTTTTAGAAGCAGGAAATTCATGGACATACGGAAGAAATTTTAACCCTTTTAATGTAAAACGTTCTGCTGGAATTGGTCTAAGAGTTTTCTTACCAATGATGGGTTTAATAGGAATTGATTGGGGATATGGTTTTGATGACCCTTATCATGGAGAAAATAAAGGTCAATGGGCATTTATTATAGGGCAACAAATATTTTAGTGAAAATTTTTTTCAATAAATCATTAAAATTTTCACGTTTTTGAAAAAAAAAATTTTTATATTTCAAATTAAAAAATATTAAAATTTTCACGAATTTGAAAAAAATTTTTTTTAATTGAAATTAAAAAACATTAAAATTTTGGCGTTTTTTGAAAAAAAATTTTTTTTAATTGAAATTAAAAAATATTAAAATTTTGGCGTTTTTTGAAAAAAATTTTTTTTTAATTGAAATTAAAAAATATTAAAATTTTCACGTTTTTTGAAAAAAATTTTTTTTTAATTGAAATTAAAAAATATTAAAATTTTCACGTTTTTTGAAAAAAAATTTTTTTTTTAATTGAAATTAAAAAGCATTAAAATTTTGGCGTTTTTTGAAAAAATTTTTTTTTTAATTGAAATTAAAAAGCATTAAAATTTTGGCGTAAAGCATTAAAATTTTGGCGTTTTTTGAAAAAAAATTTTTTTAATAAAAAAATTCATTAAAATCTTAGCATTTTTTTGGGAATTTTTTATAAAAAAAATCCAAATTTTAAATTTGGATTTTTTTTATAAAAAATTTTTTATTTATTCTAAATTTATATTTAAACACAATCCTTTTAACTCATGTAAAAGTACATTTAAAGATTCTGGAATACCAGCTTTTGGCATATATTCACCTTTCACAATAGCTTCAGATTTAATGGTTAATATTTCTTGTAAAATATTCGCAGCACCAAAAGCTTCCAATGCCCAAACTTCCATTTCACCAAATCTTTGTCCACCGAATTGTGCTTTTCCACCAAGTGGTTGTTGTGTAATAAGCGAGTAAGGACCTATGGAACGAGAATGCATTTTATCATCTACCATGTGTCCAAGTTTTAACATATAAATAATTCCAACAGTTGCAGGTTGATGAAAACGCTCACCTGTACCACCATCATATAAATAAGTTTTTCCATAATTAAGTAAACCAGCTTCCTTAGAATATTTATTTATTTCCTCCAAAGTAGCACCGTCAAATATTGGAGTTGCAAATTTTACACCTAATTTTTCTCCTGCCCAAGCAAGAACTGTCTCATAAATTTGTCCAAGATTCATACGAGAAGGTACACCAAGAGGATTTAAAACAATATCAACAGAACTTCCATCTTCCAAAAACGGCATATCTGCTTCTCTAACTATTTTTGCAACTATCCCTTTATTTCCGTGTCGTCCTGCCATTTTATCACCAACTTTTATTTTTCTTTTCTTAGCAATAAAAATTTTCGCCAGTTGTATAATTCCTATTGGTAATTCATCTCCTATAGTTTCATTATATTGCATACGTTTATATTTCGCATTTATTTTTTTATGCGTAATAATATAATTGTTTAACAATTTTTTTATAATGAGGTTTTTATTCTTATCTGTTGTCCATCTATTTGGACTAACATTTAGGAAATCTATAGAACTAATTAATTGCAAAGTAAATTTAATTCCTTTAGAAATTACATCTTCACCAATATAATTTTTCACTCCTTGCGAAGTTTTTCCTTTGATAAATCTAAATAATTTATATAATCTTTTTTTAACAACTACACCTCCTTGTAAAGATGGCGGAGCTTTTAAAGAAGCATCTTTTACATCTCCGGCTTTATCACCAAAAATTGCTCTTAATAATTTTTCTTCCGGCGATGGGTCAGATTCTCCTTTCGGAGTAATTTTTCCAATTAAAATATCTCCAGGATTAACAACTGTTCCGATGCTTATTAAACCATTTTCGTCTAAATTTTTTGTTGCTTCTTCGCTTACATTTGGAATATCATCAGTAAATATTTCCATACCTCTTTTTGTATCTCTAACCTCAAGAGAATACTCATCAACATGTATAGAAGTTAAAACGTCTTCTTTTACAACTTTTTCAGAAAGTACTATTGCATCTTCAAAATTATAACCTTTCCAAGGCATAAATGCAACTTTTAAATTTCTTCCGAGAGCTAATTCACCATTTTCTGTAGCATAACCTTCGGTCAAAATTTCACCTTTTTTAACCTTATCACCTTTTTTTACTATTGGTCTAAGATTTAGACAAGTGGATTGGTTCGTTTTTTGAAATTTTGGTAATTTATATCGTTCTGTTTCGTCAGAAAAACTTACAAATTTTTCTTCTTCTGTAAAATTATATCTAATAACAATTTCATCAGCATCGACATATTCAACAACACCGTCTTTTTCTGCAGTTATCATAACACGCGAATCTTCTGCAACTCTTCTTTCTATTCCCGTTCCAACTATAGGTGCTTGTGGATTTAAAAGTGGCACCGCTTGACGCATCATATTTGAACCCATCAAAGCACGATTGGCATCATCATTTTCAACAAAAGGAATTAAAGAAGCAGCTATAGACGCAATTTGATTGGGAGCAACATCAATTAAATCCAATTTTTCTGGCTCAACCATAGGAAAATCGCCGTCATGTCGAGCTTTAATTTTTTCATTACAATCAGGTTCATAAATTTCTTTATTCGCCTGAGCAATAACTTTATTTTCTTCTTCTTCAGCTGTTAAATAAAAAACGCCATCTTCTTCAAGATTAACTTTTCCCTTTTTAACTTCTCTATAAGGAGTTTCTATAAATCCAAGATTATTAATTTTTGCAAAAACACAAAGAGAAGAAATTAAACCAATATTAGGACCTTCAGGAGTTTCAATAGGACACAATCTTCCG
>NBLL01000135.1 GCA_002084355.1 Bacteroidetes bacterium 4572_128
CAAAAATTTAATATTTTTTAATTTAAAATAAAAAAAATTTTTTTCATAATTTGCCCAAAATTTCAATATTTTTTAAACCCATTTTTTTTATAATTTATTTTGATTTTTTCATTATTTACAATATAGATGTTTAACAGCTTGTAAATAAATATAAATTTTTTTCAATTCACCAAAATCTAAACAATCAAAACCTTTGGAAACAAAATATTCATAATTTCCATTTTCTAATTTGTCGAGAATCATAAATTTCCAGTATTGTCCAATTATATATCCTCCTTTTATTGTATTTGAATTGTTTAATTTAATTGCTGCAAGCATTGCAGCAAGAACTTGATATTCTAGATTAGATTTTGGATTTACCCCTTTTTTGTATTCCTGTAGGAAAAAATAAGGTATTTTCGGTTGATTTATTCCGGTTGCAATAAAAAAATCCGGATGACCATTTAATGTCCAATTATTTAGTTTACAGCTTATTCCATATTCATACCAATCTTTTACATTTTTATTCCTAAATTTTATTTTATTTAAAACAGGTGCTATAAATTTTGTTATTAGAGTTTGTTCATTAAAAGATGATAAATAAATTATGTTTTCTTTTATTAATTCTTTTAAAAAATTTTCTTCTTCTTCTTTGATTTCATATTTATATGAAAACCACTTTTCAAACTTATTTTCTTTAATTACCTGCTCAATGTTTACAATTTCCATTAATTTTTCTAAGGTGGAAGCACTAAAATTTAAATTTTTTCCATATTCCTCTGACAATTTATATTCATTTGACATCCATAAATCAAGTTTTACATTATCAAATTCTGTATCAATAATTTTTATTAACCTTTTTAAAACTTCATTGTTTAAAATCAATGGTTTTTTAATTGATTGTTTCATAATATTTTTTTATATACAAATATAAAATAAAATTTAAAAAAAACATAAAAAATTGCATTAAAAAAAAATTTTTTCAAATTCGTCCAAAATTTTAACATTTTTTAATTTTCAATTTAAAAAAAATTTTTTTTCAAAAAAACACCCAAAATTTTATAATTTTATAATTTCAAAATAAAAAAATTTTTCTCAAAAATCGTCCAAAATTTTACTATTTTTTATTTTGAAATAAAAAAAATATTTTTCAAAAAATGGCGAATTTTTTGAAAAAATTTTTTTTTATGAAAACACTAATTTAAATTTTTCATAAATTTATTTCTAATAAAAATAGAAATTCCTATTAAAATAAATGGAATACTTAAAATTTGTCCCATATTTATAAATAAACTTTCTTCAAACACTTCTTGATTTTCTTTGAAAAATTCTAAAATAAAACGAGTAAGGAATACAAAAATCAAGAAAAAAGAAAAAATATTGCCCTTTGAAAAATTTTTATAATATTTTTTAAAATAAAAATATAGACCTATAAAAATTATAAAATAACAAATAGATTCATAAACTTGCGCTGGATGACGAGGAATTTCATCTATTCTTTTGAAAATAAAAGCAAAAATAAAATCCGTTTTTTTCCCAACAATTTCTGAATTCATTAGATTTCCTAATCTGACAAATGCTCCAGATAAGGCAGAAACTATAACTAATCTATCTAAAATCCATAAATAATCTATTTTATATTTTCTCGTATATAAAAATAAACTTGTTAAAATTCCAATAACTGCTCCATGACTTGCAAGTCCTCTAAAACCTGTAAAATTAAAATCATCTCCAAATATACTTCCTCGCCATGGCAAAAATATTTCCAAAGGATGATTTAAATAATAAGATGTTTCATAAAACAAACAGTGTCCTAATCTTGCTCCGAGTATAATTCCAAGAACAACATAAACAGATAACTTATCTAATAATTCTAAATTTAAACCTTCTTTTTTGTAAATTTTTGACATAAAAAGATAGCTAAGGAAAATTCCTGTTGCAAAAAATAAAGAATACCATCTAACTCCAAAACTTCCTATTGAAAAAATTTCAGGTGAAACTTCCCAAATAATGTAATTTAAAAACATATTTTATATTTTGTATTTTGCAAATATTAAAAAAAAAATTAATTTTTATTAAAAAACAATAAAATATTTTCTGTTATATAATTTAACTCTTCTTTTGTCAGTTCGGTATGTATCGGAATTGAAACAACATTTTTACTGAGAAATTCAGAAACAGTTTTTGCAAATGTAATGGCAAAGGATAATAAATCGCAGACGGAATATTTTTTGTTTTTAAGAACTCCATAAAATCTTTTCTATTTGTATTTTTTAATATCAAAGTATATTGATGAAAAGTATGATTGGAATTTTCACTTCGTTTTGGTATTTGTAAATTTTCAATTTTAGCAAATTTTGAATCATAAAAATCAGCGATATTTTTACATTTTTCATTATACTTATCTAAGTATTTTAATTTTACATTTAAAATTCCAGCTTGTAAAGTATCTAATCTAGAATTTACACCTATTTTTTCATAAAAATATTTTTCAATAGAACCGTGATTTGCTATGGAACGAATTCTTTTTGCTAATTTATCATCATTTGTAGCAATTGCACCGCCGTCTCCAAAACAAGCTAAATTTTTACTCGGAAAAAAAGAACAACAAGAAATATCTCCTAAAGTTCCCGTTTTTTTATGAACTTTATCTGAAAAGAAATAAGTTGTACCAATTGCCTGAGCATTATCTTCTATAACTTTCAAATTATATTTTTTAGAAATTTCTAAAATTTCTTTCATTTCTGCACTTTGCCCAAATAAATGAACTGGAATAATTACTCTTGTTTTTGAACTTATTTTTTTTTCAATCTCTTTATAATTTATTGTAAAAGTATCATCAAAAACATCTACAAAAACAGCTTTTAATCCTAATAAAACCACAACTTCCACATTCGAAACAAAAGTAAAACTTGGCAAAATAACCTCGTCATTTTTTTCTAAATTTAAAGACATCAAAGCAATTTGTAATGCATCTGTTCCATTTCCACAAGGAATTACATTTTTAACTTTTAAATAATTCTCAAAATTTTTTGAAAATTTTTTTACTTCATCACCGTTAATAAAATTAGCTCTTTCTAAAACTTCTTTTATTGAAAAATCTATTTCTTCTTTTATATTTAAATATTGAGACCTGAGGTCAAGCATTTTTATTTTCATAATATAAAATTTTATTTGCAAAATAAATAAATGACCAAATTTGAAAAAAATTTTTTCAAATTTGGTCATTTATTTAATAAAATTAAAAATTTAATGTAATAAAATTACATTTCCAGTTCTTCTAAACTCAGTTCCATTTTTATCCTTATAAATAATTAACCAAGTATAAGATGCTGTTTCTCCAAAATCACCACCATTAATTCTTCCATTCCAAGGATAATTTAAATTATTCGTTTCGAAAACTTTTTCTCCCCACCTATTAAAAATTAACATTCTAAAATTATTTTCGTCTATTCCATTTCCTTTGGGAATAAAAACAGCATTCTCAGGAATTTTGCTATTTACATTAAAAACATTTGGAATATAAAAAGAATATTGGTCAAAAAAAGATATTTTTCTAACAAAACTATCTTTACAAGAAAAACGATTAGCAACAATTAATTTTGCATAATAATTTGTTCCCGGTTTAGCAAACTCATAATTATGATGCGGTTCTATTAAATTTGAAGTCATATCAACAGTATCTATTTCATAAATCGTATCAGTAACTATGCTTGTAACAAACTCCGTTTGTCCATTTATTATCACGGTATCTATTTGTTCATTTTCTATATAACTCACAGAAATTGTATCATAATACATTTCGTCATCTCCAAAAGTCCAGTAGCAAGAATCATAAGCTTTTGAATTATTCTCAAAGAAAACTATTGGATTTAAATAGCTTAGTTCACTTTTAGAAGTTTTAAACTTTGCTTCTACATTTGGGAAAACTCTAATAGTATCAAAAATTTCTTTTACACAACCGTCCCCAGATTTAACACTTAATTTATATGGATAACTTCCTTTTGTTTTAAAAATAAAACGTGGACTTACTGTTTTATCATCTAATTCTGGCTCATCAAAATCCCATTTGTAAGTTCGTTTTCCTCTTCCATCTTTTACTGTATCTTGCAAATACAAAGTAAAAGGAGCACAACCTTCATAAGGATGTTCTATTCCTTTAGAATCCAAAGAAACTTCTGGATATGGTAAAAATTTAATATTTAAATTTGCTTTGCCCGTAAAACACTTATCTTTTTTTTCTGCAGTTATTAAATAATTTGTCGGTGAAATTTTAGGTGAAACATAAAATGGTAATGTTTTTTGAACTCCATTTATCGTACAATAATAAGGTCCGTCAAAACCACTTTCATTAGTTATTTTTGCTGTTATTCTCAAAGAATTTCCCGGACAAACAACAGTATCATTCATAGACAAATCTATTGCAATTGTATCTCTTGTAGGATTTTCCATTTCAAAAACACTAGAAGTTATTACAATTCCATTATGATCTTTTACATTTATAATATATCTTCCAACATCTAATTCTTGGAAAATATTTCCGCTGACATAAGGTCCAACAATTCCTATATTTGGTTGTTGTAGAGAATATGTATAAGGAATATTCCCATAATCTGCAAATACAGTTATTTTGCCGTCTTTTTTTCCATAACAACTAATGTTTTCCCATTCTTCTTTAATTATCTCAAAATTTTGTGAGAAAATTGGAACCATTATAAAAAATGTATATAAGAAAATAAATATTTTTTTTAAAAATTTCATTTTTTTTAATTTAAAACGATTTTTTTTAATAAAAATTTTTTAATTTTTATTTTTGTAAAAATAATTTTTATTTTTACAAAATTTTTATTTTAATTTTATTGTTTTTTTATTTATAATAAATATAAATATTTGCAATATTTTTTTATTATAAATTAATAACTTATTCTTATGATATTTATAAAAAATCTTTTTAACTTATGTATAATAATTTTTATTAATTATACATTTGTTCTTGGACAGGATGAATCTTTGAGAACTTACACCGGACATTCTCGTTGGATTTATTCTGTAACATTTAATAACAATGGAAATTGGTTAGTTAGTGGTTCTAACAATTCAGTAATTTTGTGGGAAACAGAAACTGGTGATACTATAAATGTTTATAGAGGACATATTAATCATGTTCTTGCTGTTGATATTAGTCCAGATAATAAATATATAGTAAGTGCTTCTATGGACAATACAATAAAATTATGGAGTACAGAAAACACTGAACTTATACATACATTATGGGATTTAGAAACGAAAAGTTTAGTACGTGTTTTTGAAGGGCATAATGGATGGATAAAAAAAGTAGAGTTTTTTGACGACGGTAAAAAATTTTTAAGTTGTTCTTATGATAATACAATAAGATTATGGGATATAGAAACAGCAAATGTTTTAAAAACTTACCGATCTCACAAAGATTATGTTTATGACATAGAAATTTCTGAAGACGGAAAACAATTTGCAAGCTGTTCAAAAGATAAAACAATAAAAATTTGGAACTTAGAAAATAATACACCAGTTTATACTTTTACTACAGGCGATAAAACAGTATGGTCAATAGTTTTTGATAAAAAAACTAAATATTTAATTAGCAATTCTTTATCAAAAAATTTGAAAATTTGGGACTTAGAAAGTAAAAAAGAAATTGCAATTTTAAAAGGACACAAAGGAACTATTTATTCCATAGATATTTCTCCAAATCAAAAATATGCAATTAGTGGATCTACAGATAAAACTTTAAAACTTTGGGATATTTCAAAATATATTAAATAAATATTTATTTAATATTTAAAAAATATCCTTTTGTTTTTTCAATTTTTGTATTGGATTCTATTTTTAAAAAATAAAATCCTTTATCTAAATTTTTTAAAGGAATTTTTAAATTTCCTTCATTTTTTGTTTCGATAAAAGTCATAATTTCTTTGTGATTAGAATCATATAAAGATAAATGTAAATTTATATTATCAGATTTTTCTTTTGAAATTTCTATTTCAATATTATTTTTTTTATATTTCAATAAAAATTTTACCCAATCAATATCTTGAATTCCTTTTTTCTTAAATTTTTTATGAAAAGTATGATAAGTTTTTTCATTCTTTTTAATTTCACTTGCCATAAATTTTGTATTATCTGGCTCAAAATTATCTAAATCATAAATATTCTTATCTTTTTGTATCTCCCATAAATGTTCATTTTTATCATTTTTTGCATTATATAACATTACAGCAATTTGCTCTTTTGTAAAATTATCCCTACAGCTTCTTGGATTTGTATAAGACATAATATTATTTATAGATGGTTTATAAAAATCACCCCAATTATCTTTTAAATTTCCCCCAATAAATTCACATTTTTCATTTACAAATTTTTGTAAAATTGGTTCAGCTGGAGTATCACAAAGTCCATCGCCACTGCTTTCGCAAGTTTTTCCTTTTTTAAAAAAACAATAAAAAGGATATTTTTTATTCCTATCTACTGCTTCTTGTAAACATTTTCCCATACGCCAATTCCTATGAGTGTGCAAAAGACCAAAATAATGTCCAACTTCATGAGTTAAAGTTGTTGATGAAGTTTTTTTTGCCAGAATTATTCCTAAAGTAAACTTATTATAACTTCCTTTTACATAATTAGAAAATTTTTTTATACTTCCAACAAGATGCACATTTATTACTTTTTTATCTCTATATTTTCTTGTAATTTTTGTGTACTCTGTAAAATAATTTAATTTTATAAAATGCTTTTTTTTTATATATTCTATTTCATACAGAAAAAAAATTAAACCAGTTTCATTTTCTAAATTATGAAAATTTATATCAGAAACAATTTTTTTTATAATTTTTTCATTTTCACTTCTTTTTTTATCATTTTTATGACAATAAACCCAAAATTTCAAAGGAATTTTATAATAAATTTTTTTTTTATTTAAAAATTGAAATTCTTGATTTTTTTCAAAATCTTTTAAAAAATCATATAGAAAACTATTATTTCCATACCAAATTAATTTAGAAATATTTTTTTCATTCAAATCAGAAGTCCCACAATCATCTTGAAAAATTTGAGATCTCAAATATGTTGTTATAAATAAAAAATAAACTATAAATAAAATTTTCATTTTTTAATTTTTTTTCAAAAAAACACTTTTAAAATATAAAAAAAATAAAAATTATTACGAATTTTGAAAAAATTTTTTTTTAATAAAACATTAAAATTTTGGCGTTTTTTGAAAAAAATTTTTTTTAATAAAACATTAAAATTTTGGCGTTTTTTGAAAAAAATTTTTTTTAATAAAATATTAAAATTTTGGCGTTTTTGAAAAAAATTTTTTTTTAATAAAATATTAAAATTTTGGCGTTTTTTGAAAAAAATTTTTTTTAATAAAATAGTATCCGCTCATTATAGTATGGTAAATTTCAATTTTTTTCATTTTACAAAAAACGCAACAACCTTAAAATCAAAGCTTTATGGTTTTTGTTTTTTGCGAAAAAACTTTTTT
>NBLL01000136.1:0-7641 GCA_002084355.1 Bacteroidetes bacterium 4572_128
TTTTTTTTTATTAAATTTTTTAGGAAAAAATCTTCTTTTTCTGATATATTATATTTATAAGAAAATAATTCTTCAAATTTATTTTCGCTGTCTATTTGTTTAATATTTACAACTTCCATTAATTTTTTCATACTAGAATCACTAAAAGCTAAAGTTTTTTTTATTTCTTCTTCTTTAAATAATTTAATATGATTAGAAAACCATTTTTCAAATTTAACAAGATTAATATTTTCTTTATCAATATTTTTGACAAACTTTTCTATAAGTATAGAAATAAAATTATTACTTTTTTTCATAAAAATTATTTTATAAAATAATTTTGGATATAAATTTTTTCAAAAAAACGCCAATTTTTTATAATTAAAAAAAAATTTTTTTTCAAAAAAACGCCAATATTTTATAATTAAAAAAAAAAATGAAAAAAACGCTATTTTTATAACATAGCAACTTTTATTTTTGTGAATATTTATTTAACAAACCTCGGAAAAAATATTAAATAATTTCTTTTTGCTTGTTTTATTTTGGGTATTTCGTTTTCCCAACGTAATTTTGCTTGAAGCATTTCAAGTTCAGAAATTAATTTATTTTCAAATTTATTTTTCGCATCTAAATAATTTTCTTCTGCATTTTTTTTTGATACTTTATTTAGTTCGAATACTTCTTGCATTAAACGTGTTTGAATAAATGCTTTTTTTGCTTTGCTAATTATTTCATTTGTTTTTTCTTTGTGTTCTAAAGTTCCAATTTCTGAATAAATTTGAGAAACTTTTAAATCATATATATTTTTCAAAACGAATAAATTTTGTTCCAAAATGAGATGAGCTTGAAAATCATTTTCAAAACCACTTTTAAATTTTTGCAAACGTGATGGAATTTCGCCTGTGGTTAAATCTATATTATCATAATCTGGAAGTTCTAAATACATATATTGCTCACTAAAATTATGCTTTACATTTCCTTGAAAATTAATTTGAGGAAGTAATGCAGATAAAGCTTCTTTTTTTGATAAATGAGAAAAATCCAATTGATTTTTTGATATTTTTATTTGAAGATTATTTTCTTCTACTACTTTTATATAATTTTCTAAATTATATTTATGAGTTTTATTTTGTGAAAATGAAAGCACAGAAACAAAAAACATTATAATTATAAAAATACTTTTTAAAGCAATATTTTTGATTTTAAAATAAAACATAATTTTAAATTTTTTATACAAAAAAATGTAGATAAAAATTAATAAAATATTAAATGTGGTGAACTTTAAAATGTAGTTGTAAAAATTGTTTTTTTGTTGTATTTATTCATTTACCACACAATTGGTATAAAAAACCATTTATACCAGTTCTTGATTTTCAATGGTTTACAGAAATGTTTATGATTTTATAAAATAAGGAATTTAATAATTTCAAATTAAAAATCATTAAAATTTCGGCGTTTTTTTGAAAAAAATTTTTTTTTAATTATAAAAAATCATTAAAATTTGGACGTTTTTTTGAAAAAAATTTTTAATCTCAAAATAAAAAATATTAAAATATTTGTCGTTTTTTTTTATAAAAAATCATTAAAATTTCAGCGTTTTTTTTTAAAAAAAATTTTTTAAAATCAAAAAAACTCGTAAAATAATTGCTTTTTTGAAAAAAATATTAAAAAAAATTTGTATAATACAAAATTATATTTATCTTTGTGTCTCAAAATTAGCACGGCTTAAACGGCTTAAACGGCTTAAACGGCTTAAACGGCTTAAACGGCTTAAACTATTGGTTTTTACTCTTTCAAGAAGATGAAAACAATCTTTCCTTAGAAAAGGATAAGTTATTAAAAAGTGGATTTGTTAACCCCAAAGAAGATGTTGGCATATAAGTTATGGGGATAAACTGGTGGAAAGTTCTAGGTGTTGATTGTGTTGGAGGAATGATGGGAGGTCCTGGAGGTCCTGGTGGTTATGCAGGTGCATCTGCAATTGCTGTTATTATGCAAATGGATAATGGTATGTTTCCTGACTGGTAGCTGGTAAATTTTAATAAGTATTTATCTCTAATTGATGAATATAAAATTACTCTCATTTTTTCTTATTTTTGTTTTGTGAAAATAAGAAAAAGTGGGAATATTTATTTTTTTTAAATAAAACCATAATTAAAATGAAGAAAAAAAAATATATTTTATCGTTATCAATAACATTAATAATAATTATTATAACTTTAATCTTATTTAAGGATCATTATAATTTTATGCAAGAAAATTTATATGAAATTAATAAGAATTTTTATATAAAGGAAACAAAATCAGATTGTTACTGTCCAACATATGAAATAATTAATAAAAAAAATAAAAAACTTATTATTTCTAATGTAAAAAATATATATGAATTTTCTAAAGCTATTCTTTTAGAATATAATTTTAAATCAAATAAAAAGTATCTTCTTATATTTTTAGAATCTAAAAATATAAAAAATTATGAAAATTTAGAATTATTCTTAAATGATTTTAAAATAAAAAATATAGAATGGATAAGTCCAAAGCAATTTATTAAATCTAAAATTTATCCTATTAATTTAATTATTCAATTATTAAGTATGACAATAGTTTTAATAATTGTTTTTTTGTTAAAAAAGTATTTTAATCTCAAACTGATAGCAAATTAAATATTTAAAAACACCATGCGCCTGTGCGGTGTTTTCACCGCACAATTATTCATCATAAATTTATAATGTCGGTGAAAACACCGCCCAAGCGCAAGATTTATTAACATTAAAATTTTGTCGTTTTTTTGAAAAAAAATTTTTTTTTATTTTGATTTAAAAAATATTAAAATTTTGGACGATTTTTGAAAAAAAATTTTTTTTATTTTGAAATTAAAAAATATTAAAATTTTGGACGATTTTTGAAAAAAAATTTTTTTTTTTTTTATTTTGAAATTAAAAAATATTAAAATTTTGGACGTTTTTTGAAAAAATTTTTTTTATTTTGAAATTAAAAATTATTAAAATTTTGGGCGATTTTTGAAAAAAATTTTTTTATTTTGAAATTAAAAAATATTAAAATTTTGGACGATTTTTGAAAAAAAATTTTTTTTATTTTGAAATTAAAAATTATTAAAATTTTGGACAATTTTTGAAAAAAATTTTTTTTATTTTGAAATTAAAAATTATTAAAATTTTGGACAATTTTTGAAAAAAATTTTTTTTATTTTGAAATTAAAAAATATTAAAATTTTGGACGATTTTTGAAAAAAAATTTTTTTTATTTTGAAATTTAAAAATATTAAAATTTTGGACGATTTTTGAAAAAAAATTTTTTTTATTTTGAAATTTAAAAATATTAAAATTTTGGACGTTTTTTGAAAAAATTTTTTTTATTTGAAATTAAAAAATATTGAAATTTTGGACGATTTTTGAAAAAAATTTTTTTTTATTTTGAAATTAAAAAAAATTAAAATTTTGGACGATTTTTTGAAAAAAAATTTTTTTATTTTGAGATTAAAAAATGTTAAAATTTTGGTCTAATTTTGAAATTAAAAAATGTTAAAAATTTTGGACGATTTTTGAAAAAAAATTTTTTTATTTTGAAATTAAAAAAATATTAAAATTTTGGACGTTTTTTGAAAAAAATTTTTTTATTTTGAAATTAAAAAATCTTAAAATTTTGGGCGAATTTTGAAAAAAAATTTTTTAATTGAAATTTAAAAAATGTTGAAATTTTGGACGAATTTTGAAAATATTTTTTTTTAAATTTGAAAATTAAAAAACATTAAAATTTTGGACGAATTTTGAAAAATTTTTTTTTATTTTGAAATTAAAAAATATTAAAATTTTGGACGATTTTTAAATTTAAAAATCTTGTAAAACATTTGTGTTTGAAAAAAAACATTGAAGGTTCTATATTTGAATGATAATGAAATTAATACAAAATTGTGTTAAAAGACACAATTTTGTATTTTGTAAAACTTATTTTATAATTATCCTTTTAGTAAAAACATAAATTTGATATGACATGATTTTGCCCATCATAAACACCACTAAATCGGTGATTATCATTACCAATAGGCAAAAAACCTTGTCCGTTATCCCAAGCAGATGTTTCAATAGCATCAATATCAGCTGTTTGAATGTAATGTTTACCCCAATAAATGAAATTTTGAGTAAGCCAATGCAAATTGTCTAATGTAGCAATCTGAAAAGGATTTTCTTCTGTTCCTGCTCCTTCTGGCTGTACCTCTGTTTGTGCATAAGTCATCATGCTGTAATTGGTCAGCAAAGTCCGTCAAGCGTCTCGATGACATATAAGCTTCCCTAACTTTTGTCAAAACATTTGAGGTTTTAAAAAAAACTCCAATTTGTTTTTAAAAATATTAAAATTTTGTCGGTTTTTGAAAAAAATTTTTTAATTCAAATAAAAAATCGTAAAATTTTCAAAAATCGCCCAAAATTTTAATATTTTTTAATTTCAAAAAAAAAAAATATTTTTTCAAAAACCGACAAAATTTTAATGTTTTTTATTTAATGAAAATTTTATTTTCAAAAAAGGACAAAATTTTAATGTTTTTTTTTAATTAAAAATTTTTCTTCAAATTCGTCCAAAATTTTAAATATTTTAATTTCAAAATAAAAAAAAATTTTTTCAAAATTCGTGAAAATTTTAATATTTTTTAAAAAATATTTTTTTGAAAAAACACTGATATTTTACGAATTTTTTAAATTAAAAAAAAATTTTTTTTCAAAAAAACGTCAATTTTTTAATGTTTTAAAATTTAAATTAAAAAACAAATTTTTAAATTATATTTGTTTTTTTAAATAATTATTAAAAATATAATGACCTACAATTTAAAAATAAGAGAGGAAGAACTAAAAAATAAAATAGCCGAATATTATTTTTGGATCTATGATAATACCAAAATTATTGGAAATATAGATTTCTGTGTTTCCATGCATAAAAATGAATCCTTAGAACAAGAAAGTTTGCTTTGGGCGGAGGCAAAAAAAGGAAAATCTGACATTTATAAATCATTCGTTCAATTGATTTTAACCATTGGAAAGTCTCGTACTTTTGATAAATATTTACCTCCGTCATATTTAGGAGCTTTTGATGCAGAAAAAATCGCTTTTATTCCGTATAATGATATTCATGAAATTTTTTATTTGAACGATTTTAATTGGAATGTTACACCGTCTAATCATAAATCAAAGGAATTTAAATTGCTTTATGAAAAAGTAAAAAACATTTTAGAAAAAAATACCTTAATTTTTTATTATGAAAAAGATGAAAAAGAATTAAAAAAATTTATTAAAAATAATTTTGTTATTGGAAAATTTGGAATTACAAAGACACAAATTGATAAAAACAATTTTATGGTTATTTATAATAAATGGTTAGAAACAGTTAAATCTTCCATTGCTGTAAATTGGAATATTGCAAAAAATATCGGAATTATTGACGGTGATTTTTATCTTGCGGATCTGCTTACTCGTGAAAATGAAACAATAAAAGAAAAACTTTTTGTTTTATTGAAGAAAAACAAATACGAGCTTGACAGAAGAATTGATGAATTTGGTATGTTTAATACAAGAACAGTATCTTTCAATGACAATCAAAAAGCCCACCATGAATTTTGGAATAAATACGAAAGACCACCAAAAGAGGAATATTGGGATTATATAGTTGAACGTCGAGATTTACTTGTCCCACAGGACATCAGAGAACGAAAGGGAAGTTTTTTTACCCCACAAAAATGGGTGGAATTATCACAAAAATATCTTACCGATGTTTTTGGAAAAGATTGGCAAGATGAATATTATATTTGGGATTGTGCTGCAGGAACAGGAAATTTATTGGCTGGATTGACAAATAAATATAATATTTGGGCTTCAACAATTGATAAACAAGATGTAGAAATAATGAAAGACAGAATTAAAAACAATTATTTATATTAATCCGCCGTATGCAGAAGCTGGAAGTGTAATAGTAAAAGATAAAAGAAAAAATAAAACAAATGTAGCAACTCAAAATAAAATTTGGAGTAAATACAAAGATAAATTAGGCTTAGCAATACGAGAGCTTTTTACTCAATTTGTCATTAGAATTAATCAGGAAATTCCTAACTGCAATTTAGCATTTTTCAGTACATTGAAATATGTAAGTGGAGATGCTTTTAATCTTTTTAGAGAGTTATTTAAACCAGATTATAAAAAAGGTTTTATTGTTCCTGCGGATACTTTTGATAATGTAAGCGGAAAATTTCCCATCGGTTTTCTAATTTGGGATTTAAATGAGAAAAAATGTTTAAATTTTGTAAAAACTGATGTTTATAATAAATATGGAAATTATATAGGGAAAAAAAAGTTCTATATTAAAAATAATAATAAACGAATCACAAAATGGATTAATCAATTTGATATAAAAAACAAACTTAATATTATTGGATATACAGGAAATAATGGTCCTGATTTTCAAAATAATATTTATTTACATATAACAAGTATTAATAAAATAAACAAAAATGGAGTAGCAAATAATGCGACAAAATATAGCATCACAAAAACTAACATTATTCCCATTTCAGTATATTTTGCTGTCCGTCATTCTATTAAAGCAACTTGGATTAATGACCGTGACCAATTTTTAACTCCAAAAAAGAAATGGGAAAAAGATATGGAATTTCAAAATGATTGCTTAACTTTTACTTTATTTCACGGACAAAATAGGTTTACATCAGAAAATGCTACAAACCACTGGATACCGTTTAAAGAAAAAGTCAGAACAGAAAGTTTAGAATTTTCTGATGAATCTAAAAATGTTTTTAATGCTGCTTGTGAATTGTGGATTTATTATCAACAAAATCCAAATTGCAATGTAAATGCTTCTTTATACGACATTCGTGCATATTTTCAAGGTCGCAGCCCAAAAGGTAGAATGAATAATAAAAGTAATGATAAAATATATATGAATTTAATAACAAATTTGCGAGGAAAATTAAAAATTTTGGCGAAAAAAATTGAACCAAAAATTTACGAATATGAATTTTTAAAAAAATAAAATTATAAAAATAATTTGTATTTCATTTTTTTAATTAAAAAAAATTTTTTTCAAAAAATCGTGAAAATTTTAATATTTTTTAAATTTAAGATTAAAAAATTTTTTTTCAAAATTTGTCCAAAATTTTAATGTTTTTAAGAAAACAACATTTTGTTCGAAAATGTTAAAAAAAAATTTTTTTCAAAAAAACGCCAAAATTTTAATATTTTAATAAAACAACATTGGAGGTTTTTTTTTAAACACCAATGTTTGATTCTAAAAAAACGCCAAAATTTTAATATTTTTAAAAAAACAACATTTAACAAACATTGGTGTTAAAAAAGAAACACCAATGTTAAAAAATTTTTTTTTCAAAATTCGTGAAAATTTTAATATTTTTTAAATCAAAATAAAAAAATTTTTTTCAAATTCGTCCAGAATTTCAATATTTTTTAATCTCAAATTAAAAAAAAATTTTTTTCAAAATTCGTAGAAATTTTAATATTTTTTAATTAAATTTTTTTTTCATAATTCGTCCAAAATTTCAACATTTTTTAATTTCAAAATAAAAAAAATTTTTTTCAAAATTCGTCCAAAATTTCAACATTTTTTAATTTCAAAATAAAAAAAATT
>NBLL01000136.1:7667-10892 GCA_002084355.1 Bacteroidetes bacterium 4572_128
TCGTCCAAAATTTCAACATTTTTTAATTTCAAAATAAAAAAAATTTTTTTCAAAATTCGTCCAAAATTTCAACATTTTTTAATTTCAAAATAAAAAAAATTTTTCGTAATTCGTCCAAAATTTTAATAATTTTTAAATTAAAAATTAAAAAAAATTTTTTTTCGTAATTCGTCCAAAATTTTAATAATTTTTAAATTAAAAATATAATAGGAACTTGCTAATATTTTCAATAAACGTCTAAATAAACATTTTGAAAGTAATTAAAAACAGCAGGTTTCTTTTTTTCTAATTTTAAAACAAAAAAAACTAAAAATCAATAATTTATATCTATAATTCGACTTAATACATTGTTGTTTAAAACAAAACTTGATTTATAAGAGCAACACTAAAAAGACTCAATAAAAACCAACCTATAAATCCCTGAAAAATTGCCACATAGCGAGCAAATCCTTTTGTAGGAATATTGCCAAATCCAAGTGTAGTAAACACGTTTACACTCAGGGTAATTGCATTAAGTAGTCTGACAAAAAACAAAAAACAAAGCACAAATACAATCGCACTTCCATACATGATATTTACTAATATACGTCTTTTTTTGGAAAGTTCAGTATATTTTCTTGGTACTAAATCAAACATATTTATAATTTTCACGTATAATTTTTGTACAAATAAATCAACTTTAAAAAGTGGCTTACTTAATAAATACACAACTGAAGGAATATTTTCTCGTTTTTCAGCCATCAGTTGTTTAAAGTCTTGAAGTGTTTTCCGTATTTCTGAATCGCTTTCCAAATTATGAAGACGTGTGTCGTTTTCAAAATAAGATACCAACTTTTCGAAGCGACTCAAAAAAGCATTTTTATTAAATATATTCCAGTCTGATGGAAAAAAAAAGTAAAATATGCCGAAAAATAAAATGATATACATAGACATTACTATTGCCCTTGCAGGATCGGTACCGTGCTTAGTATATACTTTGAGAAGTGTAGCAAGTTGCCACGCAAAAAAATTGCGAAAAGTTTTGTTTTGCTGATACATATATTCTAATTTCCTCATATATACGTCTTTCATTTCTACGTAACATGCATTTGCCGACTCAACATCTCCTCTTGCTTTAAATCTGTTGAACAAAGATTGGTAAGAAGATATCAAATCGTAAAATCTTTCATTATCAGCCAGTTCTTTTTTATTTTTTCCGAGATATAAATTAGAAGAACCTAATGTACGTATTGTTTTTCCTGCGAGTGATTCCCAAATACGAACCTTGTTCATACTTGCCAGTTTATAGCCATCAAACTGTTGCCAATTTGATTTTAGGTTAGCAGGAATGACCATTCCTGCCAATCCGATATAATCATTAAATGTGTTACCTGTAATAGTTGCATTAGTCTTTATTATAGAACCACAAAGATTCAGAGGTAATTCAAATACATTATCTATTAATTCAAATTCTGACATAGTTACCAGCATCTTTATCATTCTCTTATAAACACCAACTTTGTCGCCACTATGGAACGTACATTTAGTAATTTTCAAATTATTAATTTTACTATTCATTCCTGAAATATAAACAGTAGAAACAAAAATTTCTCTATTGTATGGTTCTATTTCAAAATTTTCATCAAATTTTAATTTTTTATAGTAATCATCATATATTGGTAAATAAAAATTACAACCTTCAATCAACATTCTAGTTGAACAGTTCAGCTCTTTAAAACGCATATGGTCAAAATTACAATATAGTACCCATAATATGGAGCAAGTATAATCACTTGAATCTATGTTTTTGATATCACAACCATATAAAAAAGTTGAATAATCTCCTTTCGTATGATTTAATTTCAATAATTTAAGGTAGCAATTCAAAAGCTGAAAATCTCCATAATTCGGATCTCCATTTAATCTACAATCTAAAATTTCCAGAAACTTTTGAAAACAGATGCCTTCAATAAATACTGAATTAAGCTTTGAATTTTTAATTTTGATTCCAGGTTTTACAATTATCCTATCAGCTGTATCTAATTTAATAATATCACTATGTTTCTCTTTCAGATAGTCATCAACTGATAAATCCCCACTAAGTTTATTTGTAATGTCATAATTATCAAATACAAGAATAGTGTCGGTGGTGGTAAGTGCCAGCAGAAAAAGCTCTGTAATGTCAATTTGTTTTGTGTACGTTTTTTCTTTGTCAGCTTGTGCAAATACACAGTTTACTGAAAGCAAAAATAGAAGTATGATTTGTATAATATTTTTCATGATTTTTTTTATTTATGCATAAAGAGTTATACTTCATTTACATAAAATTTTTTTAATATATTAATCTATAAATTTTATTTCGTTCAAAATTTTAATTTTTTTTAATCTCAATTATAAAAAATTTTTTTCAAAAATCGTCCAAAATTTTAATATTTTTTAAATCAAAATATAAAAAATTTTTTTCAAAAATCATCCAAAATTTTAATATTTTTTAAATCAAAATAAAAAAAAATTTTTTTCAAAAATCGTGAAAATTTTAATATTTTTTAAATCAAAATAAAAAAAATTTTTTTCAAAATTCGTGAAAATTTTAATATTTTTTAAATCAAAATATAAAAAAATTTTTTCAAAAAACGTGAAAATTTTAATATTTTTTAAATCAAAATATAAAAAAATTTTTTTTATAAAATTTACATCTCTTTCTATTCTTACATTTTCATAAAATTACATTAAACGAATATTTTTAATTCCCATTACTGTAATATCATCTCTTTGTTTTTCAATTTTCATCCAGTTATTTAATTCTTTTTCCAAAATTTCCTTTTGCTTTTGTAAATTTTTTCTCGCAATTTTTTTCGTAATTTCAAGAAATTTCTTTGTACCAAAACGCTTTCTTTCTAAATTATTTTGGTCTATATAACCGTCAGTTGTTAAATAGATGATGTCTTCATTTTTAATAAAAAATTCTTGATTTGTAAAATCTACAGTCCTACGTTTTTTTGTTTTTCCCCCTATGGAACGACGGTCTGGTTTTATGGTTTCAATTTCATTATTTTCATCTCTATAAATAAATAATGGACGTTTTGCTCCGGAGAAATTTACATTTATATTTTCATTTTCCATTTTCTCAAATCTACATAAGCATAAATCCATACCGTCATTATTTTCTGTCTGGGCTTGTTTTAAAGATTTTTTTATTCCATCGTCTAATAATTCTAAAATTTTTGCTGTGTCAATAATTTTTCT
>NBLL01000137.1 GCA_002084355.1 Bacteroidetes bacterium 4572_128
GCAAAATTTTAATGATTTTTTAATTTAAAAAAAAATTTTTTTCAAAAATAAGCAAAATTTTAATGATTTTTTAATTTAAAAAAAAATTTTTTTCAAAAATATGCAAAATTTTAATGATTTTTTAATTTAAAAAAAAATTTTTTTCAAAAATAAGCAAAATTTTAATGATTTTTTAATTTAAAAAAAAATTTTTTTCAAAAATATGCATTTTTTTCAAAAATAAGCAAAATTTTAATGATTTTTTAATTTAAAAAAAAATTACTGCGAGTGCAGTGTTTTCACCGCATAATTATTATAATGGCAGTGAAAATACCGCAAAGTGCAAATGGTGAAAATATTATTAAAGCGTAAGATGTTGAGCGAGTATGAAAGAAAAATAAAAACATTTTATTTTAAATAGATTTTGAATAAAATCTATTTTTTTTTAATAAAAGAAAAATATAAAAAATTTCGACAAATTTTTTATATTTTTCTTTCTATTCTGAGTTGGTATATTTTTCCTTTTTTTAATAAAAAGAAAATTCTAAAACTTCCTCTGGAAGTGGTTAATTCACCTATTGAATAATTAGCTTTTTTTCTTTTACTTTTGTAAATTAATTTGAATTTGAGAATTTTATTTTTTATAAAAAAATCTTTTAAAATTAATTCTGCTTGTGCTTTACTGTAAATGTCTTCTTTATCAAGAATAAGCAGCTCTACATTTTCATTAAAATATTTTGCTAAGTTTTTAGAACTTCCTTTTTTTATTGCTATTAAAATATTGTCTTTCAACTGACTATTATTACTAGTGTCTACTAAATTTGGATAAATAAACGTATAACAAATTAATAAAAAAGAAAAAAAAATTTTTTTTTTGATAAAAAAAATTATTCAAAATAATTCCAATTGCAATCTATTAAATCAGTGAGAATGTGCATTAAAATACCAATTGCAATTATTCTTGTCTTTTTAAAAAATAACATTATGAAATAAATAGGAATAGCATAAAAAGAATGTAAAGGATGAAAACCTATACTACAACGGTTTTTGTCAAAAATTGGTGTAGCCAATAAATGATCTAAATCAATTAACATAGTTAATAAAAAAATCATATAAACTTTCTTCCAGTTTTCTTTAAAAAAAGCATAAGAAACAATAGCAGGAAATATTAAATGTAAAAAATAATGAACAAATATTTGCATAAAAAAATTTTTTATTTTTTCAAATAAAAAATTTATTTTTGATAAAAAATAAAAAAATAAATTATGTTAATTATAGGTATAGCAGGCGGTACAGGTTCAGGAAAAACTACGGTTGTAAAAAAAATAATTGAAAACTTCCCAAAAAATGAAGTTGCCATTTTGTCTCAGGATTCATATTATAAAGATAACAGTCATTTAAACGAAGAGGAAAAAAAGAAGATTAATTTTGACCATCCAAACTCTTTGGAATTTGATTTACTTGTAAAAGATGTAAAAAAATTGTTGAGGGAATTCTAATTTTAACAAATAAGGAACTTCGTAAATTATTAGATATAAAAGTGTTTGTTCATACAGAAGCTGATAAGCGTTTGATAAGAGTTATCAGGAGAGATACTATAGAAAGAGGGCGTTCTGTAGATGAAACTTTAAGGCGTTATGAAAAATCCGTAAGACCTATGCATTTACAATTTATTGAACCTTCAAAAACTTATGCAGATATTATTATTCCACAAGGAGGAAAAAATAAAGTTGCAATAGAAATTTTATCTACAATAATTCAAAAATGGCTATTATAAAAATAATATATTTATATTGTTTTTTTATTGTAATATTTATTATATGTTGAAAAAAGACAATAGTTCTCCCAATTCAATTAAATAATATTTTCTTTCGTCAATATAAATAATATCATTTTCCAGTTTTAAAAATCTCCATTCATATTCTTTGTTACACAACCGTATATAGTATCTAAATTTTTTTCATTTTGTTTATTGTAAATTCTTGCACCGAGCATTTGTGATGCACATTGTGGAATACCAATTTGAATATTATTATTTTTTGCTTCTACAATTTGCATTATTGGATAATTAATCTCGAAACTTTTTGTATCTCTGGAAATAATAAAATCACATTCTCCATTTAAACCCTTTTCAAGTCAGACGTAAGATTATTTCCAGAATATAAAGTTATAAAATTCTTATTTTTTTATTTAGATAAATAAGAATTGGAAAAATAATTGCTTCTGATTTTGCTTTTTCTGTTTCTATGTTAATTATAGAACTTATTTTAAGATAATTTTTTAGCCATTCGTCAATTTTTATTTCTTTGAATTTTTCAAATAAAGAAATAACACGATTTTTTATTCCAAATTCATTTTTTAACTTTTTAAAGTTATAATCAAATATGCCATATTTTTTTTATAAAAATTTTCAATGAAATTAAAAAAAAAAAAATTTTGTAAAATGATATTTTTTTTTAATAATTTAATTTTTTTTTTAAAATTAAATTATTAATTAAATATTATAAAATAATGAAATTATTAAAAAAAGTAGAAATTTATGTTAGAAAAATTTTAGAGGATAATCTTTCTAAAGAACATTGTTATCATAACATTTTACATACAGAAGAAGTTGTAAATTTTTGTAAAAAAATTTCTAAGGAAACAAATTTATCAAAAAAAGAAGAAGAAATTTTAATTTTATCTGCTTGGTTTCATGATACAGGCTTTACAAAAACATATAAGGGACACGAAGAAGAAAGTCAAAAGATCGCACAAGAATTTTTAACAAATGAAAATGTTGATAGTTTTATTATTAAGAGTGTTTTAATTTGCATAGAAAGTACTAAGGTGCCGCAAAATCCACAAATAGAAATTTCAAAAATTCTTTGTGATGCTGACCTTTTTCATCTTGGCAATGATAATTTTCTTGAAAGGTCAAAATTTTTACGTAAAG
Organism: Bacteroidetes bacterium 4572_128; assembly: GCA_002084355.1. GTDB lineage: Bacteria > Bacteroidota > Bacteroidia > Bacteroidales > 4572-128 > 4572-128. The sequence continues at coordinate 2,915 of NBLL01000137.1, forward strand.
AATGGGACAATATTTTGAATATAAAGCTCAGTAAAAGCGATTATTTTATCAATACTTGTAATTTTATGGAAGAACATTATTTTCACACAGAATTTGGAAAAACAATTTTAAAGAAAAAAAAAGAAGAAAATTTAATAAAATTAAAAAATTGGCTTGATAAGAATAAAACTAATAAAAAAACAAATAAGGAAAATATTCCAAATCGTGGAATAGAAACTATGTTTAGGAATTTAGGAAGAAATCAAGTTCATATGAGTGCCATAGCTGATAATAAGGCAAATATTATGATTTCTGTAAATGCAATTATTATTTCTGTTATTTTAACTTTTTTTGCTAACAAAAAAGAAGAAAATTATTATTTAATTATTCCAACAATAATGATGGTTATTACAAATTTAACAACTATAATTTTTGCTGTTCTCGCTACTCGTCCGGAAGTTACCAACGAAAAATTCACAAAAAAAGATATTTTAAATAAAAAAGTAAATTTGCTTTTTTTTGGGAACTTTTATAAGATAGAATTAGATATTTATTTATTTGGAATGAAAGAAATGATGAAAGATTATAATTATTTATATGATACATTAATAAAAGACCAATTTTTTCTTGGAAAAGTGCTGAGGAAAAAATATAAATTATTAAGAATAACATATAATATATTTATGTACGGTTTAATTATTTCTGTCATAACTTTTGCAATATTTTTATTTTTTTAAATAAATTTTTTCATTTTTTGTAGAATTTTTTTATAAATTTGTATATAATTTTATAAAACATATTAATTGTTATAATTTTTATTAAAAATAAATTATTTTATGAAACTTAAATTAACTATTGCTAAAAAATTAGGTCTTGGTTTTGGTGTCTTGACGCTTGCAGTATTATTTAATACGATATTAACTTATAATACTTTAGAGAAAAGCAGAAAAACAAGTGATGAAGTTATTAAAATTTATTCTCCTTCAGTTTCTAAACTTGCTGACCTTTATAGTTTAGTTTCAGATTCAAAAATGTTAATAAAAACTTGGGTTTATATAGATAAAATGAGTAATGATACACCAGGTAAAATAAAATTGAGAAAAATACATAGAAAAGATTTTCCCGAATTAAGACAGAAATTAAATATTTTAAGTGAAAAATGGACAGAAGAGCAAAGAGAAAAATTGAAAATAATTTATAAAACTGTTAATGATACTCTTTTCGAAGAACATAAAGATATTATGAGTCAATTAATGAGTTTCGAAGATTATGAAGATACTATGGTTCAATTTGAGCTAAACACTAGGGTAGATCCTGGAAGTCAAATTATGATTTTAACAGAGAAAGTACTTGAAAATATATCTTTTTTAAAAAAACAAAATAGCGAGAAAGTAGAAGAAGCTATGAAAAATATGGAACTTTCTTTCAATGACTTTCAAAACCTTGTTTTTATTATGGGTTTCGTGCTTGTTATTGGAGCAATAATTACTGCTTTATTTACAACGAATTCTCTTGTTAGACCAATAAATTATGTAAAAGAAATTATTTTTAATATGAGTAAAGTTAAAAGATACTTCTAAATTTTCTTTAGAAATAGGTAATGGAGATTTTGAGACGAAATTTAAACCTTTAAGTGAAAAAGATACTCTTGGAAATTCTTTATTAATTGCTCGCAAAAATTTGAAAAAAGCAAAAAAAGATGATGAAAATAGAAAAAAAGAAGATAGTCAAAGAAATTGGACAACTCAAGGTCTTGCAAAATTTTCTGATATTTTAAGACATAATAATGATAGCATAAAAAAATTATCTGATAATTTAATTAGCAATCTTGTAAAATATCTCGGAGCAAATCAAGGAGGAATTTTTATTATGAACGAGGAAAATAAAGAAGACAAATTTATTGAATTAATGAGTTGTTATGCTTATGAAAGACACAGATATGTTCAAAAAAGAATAGATATTGGAATTGGTTTAATTGGTAGATGTGTAAAAGAAAACGAAACTATTTATATGACAGATATTCCGAAAGATTACATAAATATAATTTCTGGACTTGGTGAATCGCCGCCAACAAGTTTATTATTAATTCCTTTAAATGTAAATGAAGAAACTTTTGGTGTTATGGAATTTGCTTCTTTCTCAGAATTTCCACCTTATCAAATAGATTTTTTAGAAAAAGTTGGGGAAAATATTGCTTCGACAATATCAAGTGTAAAAATTAATCTACAAACTTCTAAATTACTGAGAGAATCGCAAAAACAAAGTGAAAGACTCGCACAACAAGAAGAAGAAGTTAGACAAAATATGGAAGAAATGCAAGCAACACAAGAAGAAACGTCTAGAAGAGAAGTTAAAACATCAGGAATTTTAAAAGCAATAAATAATGTTATTATAAAAGCCGAATTAAACACAGAAGCGAAATTCATTTCCATAAATGAAGAATATACAAAAGCAACTAAATATAGAATTAAAGATTTGAAAAATAAAAAAATATTTGAATTTTTACCAAAAAATGAATTAGAAAATTTTAAAAATATATGGAATAATGTTTTAAATGGAAAATCCTATTCTAATATAATTGAAAAAAGAACAAGAATTGGTGGTTTAATTTATTTATTTGTTAATTTTAGTCCCATAGAAGATAAAAATACTGGTGAAATTATAAAAGTTTTACTTCTTGCAAATAATTTGACAAAATACAGAGAAATTTCAAAAATTTAATTTTGAAAAATTTAAAATTTTAAATAAAAAATATTTTGAAAACGAAAACGAAAAAAATTTATATTTGTAAAAATTGTAACGCAAAAATTACAAAATGGATAGGAAAATGTCCACACTGTGGAGAATGGAATTCTTTAAGTGAAGAAATTTTAATAAAAGAAAAGAAAAATAATTATTCATTAAAAAATTTAAAACCACAATTAATCTCTGAAATTTCCGGAGAAGACGAAAAAAGAATAGATACAAAAAATCAAGAATTTAACCGTGTTCTTGGAGGAGGTTTGGTTTTAGGTTCTTTAATTTTGATAGGTGGAGAACCCGGAATAGGAAAATCTACTCTTGCTTTGCAAATCGCATTAAAATTAAAAAATTTAAAAATCCTTTACATTTCTGGCGAAGAAAGTATTTTACAAATAAAATTAAGGGCAGAGAGATTAAAATTAGAAAATAATACTTGTTATTTTCTTAATGAAACTTCTTTGGAAGTGATTTTTCAAGTATTAAAAAATTTTTCGGTGGAACTAATTATTATTGATTCCATACAAACTTTACAAAGTAATAAATTAGAATCTTCCGCAGGTAGTATTTCGCAAATTAGAGAATGTGCATCTGAAATTTTATATTTTGCAAAAGCTTCTTCCATTCCAACTTTATTGATTGGACATATTAATAAAGATGGAAATATTGCTGGACCTAAGGTTCTTGAACATATAGTTGATACTGTTTTGCAATTTGAAGGAGACACAAATTATATGTACAGAATTTTAAGAAGTATAAAAAATCGTTTTGGTTCTACTTCTGAATTGGGGATTTTTGAAATGCAAAGTAATGGACTAAGAGAAGTAAATAATCCATCAGAATTATTACTTTCGCAGAACGAAGAAAATTTAAGTGGAGTTGCAATAGCTTCAAGTATAGAAGGAGCAAGACCATTTTTAATAGAAATACAAGCACTTGTTAGCTCGGCTGCTTATGGAAATCCTCAGCGCTCTTCTACAGGTTTTGATTTAAGAAGGTTAAATATGTTGCTTGCTGTTTTGGAAAAAAAGGCTGGTTTTCGCATGTCTATAAAAGATGTTTTTTTGAATATCGCAGGAGGAATAAATGTAAAGGATCCAGCAATAGATCTGGCTGTTATTGTAGCAATTTTATCTTCAGAAGAAGATATGGAAGTAAATAAAAAAATTTGTTTCACTGGAGAGGTTGGTTTAACAAGTGAAATTCGTCCTGTAAATCGCATAGAACAGAGAATCACAGAAGCAGAAAAACTCGGTTTCAATACAATTTATATTCCAAAATACAAAAAGAAAAATTTTAATATAAAAAAATTTAATATTGAAATTAAAGAAGTTTCTAAAGTAGAAGAAGTTTTTGAAATTTTATTTTAAGAAAATATTGTTTTTTTTAAATGCCAAAATTTTAATATTTTATTAAAAAAAAAATTCTTTCAATAAACGCCAAAATTTTAATGTTTTATTAAAAAAATTTTTTCCAAAAAACGCCAAAATTTTAATGTTTTTTGGAAAAAATTTTTTCCAAAAAACGCCAAAATTTTAATATTTTATTAAAAAAATTTTTTCAAAAAACGCCAAAATTTTAATATTTTATTAAAAAAAATTTTTTTCAAAAAACGCCAAAATTTTAATATTTTATTAAAAAAAATTTTT
>NBLL01000008.1 GCA_002084355.1 Bacteroidetes bacterium 4572_128
TAATACGTATTTTTCTAATTCTAACATAAATAATTATAAAAATTTTTGAAATAAAAAAAAAAATTTCCAAAAACGTCAATTTTTTTAATTTTTATTGAAAAAAAATTTTTTTCAAAAAAACGTCAATTTTTTTAATTTTTATTGAAAAAAAATTTTTCCAAAAAACGTCAATTTTTTTAATTTTTTTTGAAAAAAAATTTTCAGAAAAACGTCAATTTTTTTAATTTTTATTGAAAAAAAATTTTTTCAAAAAAACGTCAATTTTTTTAATTTTTATTGAAAAAAAAAATTTTTTCAAAAAAACGTCAATTTTTTTAATTTTTATTGAAAAAAATTTTTTCAAAAAAACGTCAATTTTTTTAATTTTTATTGAAAAAAAAATTAAAAAAATAAAATACATTTTATTTTTGATTTTTTTTTTTAATATTGAATTTTAAAAAAATTTTTAATGGATATTTTAGAGAAATTAAAAGCAGAAAATACGCCTCTTGGAAAATACCAAAATGTAGGACACGGTTATTATACTTTTCCAATTTTAGAAGGTGAATTAAATCCACATATGATTTTCAACGGAAAAAAAGTTTTGAATTGGAGTTTGAATAATTATATCGGATTAGCAAATCATCCGGAAGTGCGAAAAGCCGACGAAAAAGGTGCAAAAGATTGGGGAATGGCATACCCTATGGGAGCAAGAATTATGACCGGGCAAACAAAAGAGCATTACGAATTGGAAAATTTACTTGCTGAATTTGTTAAAAAAGAAGACGCTTATTTATTAAATTACGGTTATCAAGGTATGGTTTCTATAATTGATGCCGTCGTAGATAGGAATGATATTATTGTTTATGATTCGGAATCTCACGCTTGCATAATGGACGGTTTGCGTTTGCATCTTGGTAAACGTTTTGTTTTTAAGCATAATGATATGGACAGTTTGAAAGTTCAATTAAAAAGAGCAGAAAAATTATCCGAAAAAACAAACGGCGGAATTCTATTAATCACAGAAGGAGTTTTTGGAATGGCAGGTGATCTTGCAAATTTAAAAGGAATAATAGAATTAAGAAAAGATTTTAAATTTTTATTATTGGTAGATGACGCTCACGGTTTTGGAACTATGGGAAAAAACGGTGCTGGAACTGGAGAGTTTTTTGATTTACAAGATGAAATAGATTTATATTTTGCAACTTTTGCTAAATCTATGGCTGGAATAGGTGCATTTATTGCGGCGAAAAAAGATGTTATTACATATTTAAGATACAGTTTACGCTCACAAATTTTTGCTAAATCTCTTCCTATGGCTATGGTTTTTGGTGCAAAAAAGCGTCTGGAATTATTAAAAAGTGAGAATATCCTAAGGGAAAAACTTTGGGAAATTGTAAATGCTTTACAAAAAGGTTTAAAAGATGCAGGTTTTAATCTTGGAAATACTCAGTCTCCAGTAACTCCGGTTTTTTTCTCAGGAAATGTTGCACAAGGAACTAATGTTCTTATGGATTTAAGAGAAAATTATAATATTTTTTGTTCTATAGTTGTTTATCCGGTAGTTCCTAAAGGCGTGATTATGTTGCGTTTAATTCCAACAGCTGCACACACATTAGAAGATGTAGAATATACTATAAAAGCTTTCAAAGAAGTTTTTAAAAAACTTAAAACAGGAAAATATGACACTAAGGAAGTAATGGCAAAAAAATAAAATTTTAATAAAATTTTTCGCATTATTATTACAATTTTTTATGAAAATTGTAATAATTTTAAATGTTAAATAAGATTTTATTAAAAAATTTTTCGCAAATATCTTTTGTATTTGCTTTAAAAATGTTTAATCAATTGATAATTTTTTCTTTTATAGCACATATTTTTTCCATAGAAGAATTTGGATTTATTGGTTTTTCAATAACAATTTCAACCATAGTAGCAAATATTATTGATTACGGTTATCGTTTAAAAGTTGTAAAAGATATTGCGGGAAATAAAATAAAAAATATTTTTTCCTATTTTCATAGGATTTTTTTATTAAAAATAATTTTTTCTATATTTTCTTTATTCTTAATATTAATTTATTTTCTTCTAAGAGATTTTACTAATTATGAAAAAATATTTTTTTCTTTATTAATTGTTTCTTCGTCATTTATAAGTTTTTCTAATTTATTTGCGTCTTATTTTCAAGCAAAAAAAAATTTTAAAATAGAATTATTTAGTAATTTTATTTTATCATTTTCTTTATTTTTATACTTAATACTAATTTTTTTTTATAAAAATTTCCTTTTATTAAGTGTTTTTTATTTAATTGGTTCTGTTGGAATGTTCATTTATTCTTTTAATATTTTTTTAAAAAGAAATCAATTTTTATTAAAAAAATTTTTTTCATATAAAAAAAGCGATTTTTTTTTATTAAAAAAAGAAATTTTAGAAGTTTTTCCTTTTTCTGTTCACGTTATAATTAGCACTTTTTTTGCAAATATAGATATTGTTTTTGTAGAAAATTTTTGTAATAGGCAAGAGCTTGGAATTTATCAAGCATTTATAAAGATCATTTTTGGAATGACGATATTTAGCAGCATAGCAAGTACTTTTTTAATGCCTTTAATTAGCGAAAAAATTAATAATTTTAAAAAAAGTTTTCATAATAAATTAGTTTTTTTCAATAGAATTTTAATTGGATTTTTTATATTTGGTTCAATTATATTTTATATTTTTTCCGATATTTTTATAAAAATTCTTTTTGGAAAAGATTTTTTAGAGATTAATAAAATTTTATTTTACATAATTTTTATTGTTTTTTCTAAATATTTCGCTTTAATTCCGAGTATAATAATTACTTCTTCTGGAAATCAAATAAAAAGAGTAAAAGCATTATTATTTGTTTTGCTTTTAAATATTATTTTGTATTTTATTTTTGTTCCTTATGGTTTTATTTACGCAATAAAAATAACAACTCTCGGAAATTTTATTACAAGTGTTTTATATTTATTTTTTTCTTTTAAAATAATTAAAAGTTTTCTTATTTTTAAGAAATAAAAAAATTAAAATTTATAAAATTATAAAAAAAATGACGTTTTTTTGAAAAAACTTTTTTTAAAATTATAAAAAATTATAAAAAAAACGTCGTTTTTGGAGAAAAAATTTTTTTTAATAAATTATAAAAAAAACGTCGTTTTTGGAGAAAAAATTTTTTTAAAAATTATAAAAAAAACGTCGTTTTTGGAGAAAAAATTTTTTTAAAAATTATAAAAAAAACTTAATAATTTATAAAAAAAACGTCGTTTTTGGAGAAAAATTTTTTTTTAATAAATTATAAAAAAACCGACGTTTTTGGAGAAAAAAATTTTTTTAATAAATTATAAAAAAAACGTCGTTTTTGGAGAAAAATTTTTTTTAAAAATTATAAAAAAAACGACGTTTTTGGAGAAAATTTTTTTTTAAAAATTATAAAAAAAACGTCGTTTTTGGAGAAAAATTTTTTTTTAATTTGAAATTAATTTTTTGAGTTCTTCAACGGTTAAAAAATCTTTATTTGAAAAAGAATTATATTTAAAATTATTTTTCACTTTTTTTCCGTTCATTTTTTTTGAAATTTTCTTAAAATTATCATGAGAATAAGAAGGTAAAATAACAAAATATTTCTCAAATTCTATTGTATTTAAAGCGTCAGTTTCTGTTATCATATCTTCATGAATTTTTTCTCCAGCTCTAATTCCAATAAATTCTAATTTACATTTTGGACATATCGCTTTCGCTAAATCTGTAATTTTATAAGAATATAATTTTGGTACAAAAATCTCTCCACCTTCGGCATTTTCTATTGCAAACAGAACTAAATTCACGCCCTCTTCCAAAGAAATATTAAAACGAGTCATTTCTTTATGAGTAATTGGCAAAATACATGATTTCTTTTTTTTTATAAAAAATGGTACTACTGAACCTCTTGAAGCCATAACATTTCCATAGCGAACGACAGAAAATTTTATATTCCTAGAACCTTTCATATTATTTGCAGCAATAAATAATTTATCAGAAACAAGTTTAGTTGCTCCATATAAATTAATTGGTGCTGATGCTTTATCTGTTGATAGGGCAACAACATTTTTCACATTTGAATCTAATGCAGCATTAATAACATTTTCTGCACCTAAAATATTTGTTTTTATACATTCCATAGGATTATATTCCGCTGCAGGCACTTGCTTCATAGCTGCTGTGTGAATGACAATATCTATATTTTCAAATGCTCTTTTCAAACGTTCTAAATCTCTCACGTCTCCGATAAAATATCTAATTGCCTTATATTTTTTATGTGGAAATATTTGAGACATTTCAAATTGTTTCAATTCATCTCTTGAAAAAACTACAAGTTTTTTTACGTTTGGATATTTTTTTAAAATAGTTTCTACTAGTTTTTTTCCTAATGAACCTGTACCGCCAGTAATTAAAATGGATAAACCATTTAAATCTAAATTTATATTTAACATTTAATCTTTTTTAATTTTTTACAAAAAAACATTTTTTTTATAAAAAAAATGTTTATAATTGCAAAAAATTAAATTAGAATATTTCTAAATTTATCAAAAAAAAAATTTTTTGATTAAATATTTAAAATCCATTTGTTTTTTTTATAAAAAATCAAATTTAAAAAATTTTTATAATTATAAAAATGCTAGAAAGTCAAGAATTAAATAAAAAACGTGTTAAAGAATTAAGAGAAATAGCACGTTCTTTTAAAATAAGAAAAGTAGAATCTTTTAAGAAAAAAGAGTTGATAGAAGAGATTTTGAAAGAATCTTCGAAAATTTCTGTGGAAACAGATAAAACTAAAAAAGAATTGTCTAAACCAGAAGAGAAAAAAGTTTTTGAAAAAAACCTCCTGTCTATGATAGAGTTAGTAAATTTGAAAAAAAACATAATGCTGAACAACAAAATAATAATATGAATTCTCATATACCAAAAAAAGAAAAAATTGTACATCAGCCTGAAAAATTTAAGGAAGTTTATGAGAGAAAACCAAAAAAAGTTTCTTATGAAGATAAAATTCCAGAAAAAAAATTTCAGGAAAAAAAGTCATATAATTACGAAAATAACAGAAGTTATGAATTTGAAGGTATAATTTCCAATTCTGGTGTTCTTGAAATTATGAATGAGGGTTATGGTTTTTTACGTTCTTCTGACTATAATTATTTGAATTCTCCAGATGATATTTATGTTTCTCAATCACAAATTAAATTATTTGGTTTAAAAACAGGTGATACTGTCGAGGGGACAATTCGTCCGCCGAAAGATGGTGAGAAATATTTTCCTCTTATTAAAGTAAAAGAGATTAACGGCAGGCGACCAGATTTTATAAGAGATAGAGTTCCTTTTGATTATTTAAAACCTTTATTTCCAAATGAAAAATTTTCTTTAACGAACGACGAAAAAAAACAGCCTCTTTCAGTAAGATGTGTAGATTTATTTACTCCAATTGGAAAAGGTCAAAGAGGTTTAATTGTTGCTCAGCCAAAAACAGGTAAAACTGTTCTATTAAAAGAAATTGCAAATGCGATATCAGATAATAATCCAGAAGCATATTTAATAGTTTTATTAATAGATGAGCGTCCGGAGGAAGTTACTGATATGGAAAGAAGCGTAAACGGTGAAGTAATTGCATCAACATTTGACGAGCCTGCTGATAAACATGTGAAAATTGCAAATATTGTTCTTGAAAAAGCAAAACGTATGGTGGAATGTGGACACGATGTAGTAATATTATTAGATTCTATTACTCGTCTGGCTCGTGCTTATAATACTGTTGCTCCAACTTCTGGAAAAGTTTTATCTGGTGGAGTAGATGCAAATGCTTTACATAAACCAAAACGTTTTTTTGGTGCAGCACGAAAAATAGAACATGGAGGTTCATTAACTATACTTGCAACAGCATTAATAGACACAGGTTCTAAAATGGACGAAGTTATTTTCGAAGAATTTAAAGGAACAGGAAACATGGAATTGCAATTAGATAGGAAATTATCTAATAAAAGAATTTATCCTGCAATAGATATTACCGCTTCCAGCACAAGACGAGAAGATTTATTAATAAATAAAAATATCCTTAATAAAGTATGGATACTTAGAAATTATTTAACAGATATGACTTCTTTGGAAGCTATGAGTTTTTTAATAGATAGAATGAGAAAGACAAAATCTAATGAAGAATTTTTAATTTCTATGAATTCTAGATAAAAAATATTTAGATTTTTTTTTTTAATAAAATATAGAATTCTAATAAAAAATGTAATTCATTGATTTTTTTTTTATCTTCGTCAAAAAAAACAAACAAAAATTTAAAATTATTAATATAATAATTAAAATTTTAATATAATAATTAAAAAATGAATAATTTTGTAAAAAATTTAAAAAATAATAAAAAATGAAAGATTTGAAATTATTAATAATTGCTTTCAGTTTATTTTTGTTTTTTTCTTGTGTGAAAGAAACAACAAATAAACCAACAAATATAGATGAAAGCGAAGGAATAGAAAAATTAAATGTTCCGGAGGGTTTTGATTTCTCAACTATTAAAAAAGTAGATGTTGATATAACAGTGAATAATAATAGTGGGATACGTCTGTCAAATGTTCTTGTAAAAGTTTATTCTTCTGACCCAGAAAGAAATTATGGTTTAGAAGAAGGTTCTGCTGCAAAAGTTTTAGCTTCTGGTATGACTAATAGTCAAGGAAAATTTAAAACTACTTTGAGCTTAGCAAGCTCTTTGAAAGAATTGTTTTTTGTACCTGAGTATCCGGGAATAATTCAAGTTGGCATCGCAACGATAAATGGTAATAGTGCTGATTACACTTTTGAAAAAATAGAAGTTTCTTCTAAAAAAAGCGTGAGAAGCAATAATACTGTTGAAGATTTTAATGTTATAGGAGGCTGGGATTCTAATGGTGTACCTGATTATTTAGCAACTCCAGATGTAGTTAGTGAGGCTTTAATGTTAGATATAAACACATCTTTACCAGAAAGAGATCCATTACCTGAAACACATCCAGAATATCTTGCTGGAGATAGAGAAACAAATATTGTTCTTATAGACGAAGCAGATGTTTCAGTTACTTTTGTTCATGAGGGTGCAGGTTGGAAAAACGCTCTTGGATATTATACATATCCGATAGGAAGTACTGAAGAGGAAATTGCTGATATTGTTGATGACATAACAAATTTAACTTTAATTTTTCCAAATTCATCTTTTGCTGGCAGTGGTGGAGGATTACATACTGGTGATAAAGTTTTTCTTGGACATTTTCCAGCAAATACAGTTGTTTCTTGGTTCTTAGTTGCAAATGGTTGGAAAAAAAGTGGTGCTTACGTTAGTACAAGTAAATATAGGGTTTATTCTAATTCTTTCTTAAATCCAGAAAGTTCTGAGGATTTAAAACAACATACAGTTTTACTTTATGATGATATAAGAAGTATTTTTATACTCGGAATAGAGGATATTAAAAGAAATTGGGGAATGTGTGATCATGATTTTAATGACGCTATTTTTTATGCTACTGTATCTCCAGAATCTGCTGTCGATACTACAGGAATTTCTGATGTAGATTCAGAAATAGAAGACGAAGATGGAGACGGTGTATCCGATGAAGATGATGATTATCCAAATGATCCAGAAAAAGCTTTTGATAATTATATGCCGTCAGAAGACTTTTTTTCTACACTTGCTTATGAGGATTTATGGCCTTCTAAGGGTGATTATGATTTTAATGATTTAGTATTAGATTATAATTTTAACCAAATTACAAATGCTGACAATGATTTAGTAGAAATAGAAGCGAAGCTTGTTATTCGTGCTGTTGGAGCGGGATTTCATAATGGTTTTGGTTTTGAATTGCCTGTAAATCCATCTGCAATAGAATCTGTTGATGGTTATAGATTAAATGATAATTATATTAATTTATCAGCAAACGGAACGGAAAGCGGACAATCGAAAGCTGTTATTATTGCTTATGATGATTCTTATGATATTTTAAAACATCCAGGAGCAGGAAACGGTACAGGTGTAAACACTACAGAAGGAGCAACTTATGTAGAGCCAAATGATACTATATTTTTAAATATTAAATTTACAAGCCCAGTAAGTATAGAAACATTTTTACCTCCATATAATCCATTCTTAATTAAAGATGGTGATAGGGAATTTGAAATTCATTTGCCAAATTTCGAACCAACAGACCTTGCTAATTTAGAACATTTTGGGACTTATGATGATGCTAGTGATGCATTAGAAGGAATTTATTATAAATCAAAAAGCACTAATTTGCCTTGGGCTATAAATATTCCTGTTAGTTTTGATTATCCAACAGAAAAAGACGAAATTTTATTAGCTTATTTAAAGTTTGGTGCTTGGGTTGAAAGTGATGGATTAATGTTTGATAATTGGTATGAAGATCAAGATGGATACAGAAATGATGAATATATTTATTCTCATTAGTAAAATATAATTTTTATAAAAAAAAAAATTACAATTTTTTAATTGTAATTTTTTTTTATTTAAAAAAACATTAAAAATTTTAATGATTTTTTTTCAAAAAGACAAAATATTTTTTTTATTAAAAAAAAATTTTTCTCCAAATACAAGGTTTTTTTTAATAAAAAATTAATTTCTTCCGTGACAATTCTTATATTTTTTTCCACTTCCACAAGGACAAGGAGCATTTCTCCCTATTTTAGGTTCTTCTCTTCTAATTGGTTGTTTAGTTTCTTGTTTATTAGAATTAGAGTTTAGCTCTTGTTTTTCAGCATCAAAATCCATTTTAGTTGTTTGCATTTTACTGTAATCCGTCTTTTTAATTTGAGAATTACTTGCTTCTTTAACTTCCTCTTCTACAACAAGACGACTTTTCATCAAAGTAGAAATTACCTCTTTAGAATTTTTTTCTATCATCGTTTTAAAAAGTTCAAAAGATTCAAATTTAAAAATTAAAAGTGGGTCTTTTTGTTCATAGGAAGCATTTTGTACAGATTGCCTTAAATCATCCATTTCTCTTAGATGCTCTTTCCAAGATTCATCTATGGTTGAAAGTATGCTAATTTTTTCAAAATTTTTAACAACTTCTTTACCTTTAGTTTCATAAATATTTTTTAAATTTAAAATCGGCTGATAAAAACGAATTCCGTCGCTAATCGGAACTATAACTTGCCTATCATTTTTATATTTTTCAAAATCTTCTTTTATAACATTATAAACATATTCGGAAATATTATTTGATTTACGTTTATAAACTTCCTCTAATTTTGAGTTCAAATTATTAGAAATTTTTTCCGGCTTTTCTTTCAAAAATTCATTTTTTTCTATGTCTGGATTAATAGATAAAGTTGTCAAAGCATCATGTTTAAAATCTTCTATTTCAGAAAATCCATGATGTGTATTTACAATATTTTCACAAACATCAACCATCATATTTGAAACAAAATTATTTTCCTCTACTTTTTTCTGTGCTCTTTCTATTGATTTCGTTATCATAGAATGTTGAATAACTTCGCCGTCTTCTATGCCAAGTTTATCCATCATTTTAGAAATTCTGTCCGAGCCAAACATTCTCATTAAATTATCCTCAAGAGAAACAAAAAATTGCGAACTTCCTGGATCCCCTTGACGACCAGAACGCCCTCTTAACTGTCTATCAACTCTACGAGATTCATGTCTTTCTGTACCAATTATTGCAAGTCCCCCACTTTTTATAACTTCTTCTTTTAATTTTATATCGGTACCACGTCCAGCCATATTTGTTGCAATGGTAACTGTTTTTGCTTTACCCGCTTCCGCAATTATATCAGCTTCTCTTTGATGTAATTTTGCATTAAGTACATTATGTCTTATACGTCTTATTTGTAAGGCTCTGGAAAGTAATTCAGAAACTTCTACAGAAGTTGTTCCAACTAAAACTGGACGATTTGCATTTGTCAGCTCAACAATTTCTTTAATTACAGCATTATATTTTTCTCTTTTCGTTTTGAAAACAAAATCTTCTTTATCATCTCTAACAATTTTTCTATTCGTCGGAATAACAACAACATCTAATTTATAAATATCCCAAAGTTCTCCAGCTTCTGTTTCTGCAGTACCTGTCATTCCAGCTAATTTTTCATACATTCTAAAATAATTTTGCAAAGTAATAGTAGCAAAAGTTTGTGTAGCCGATTCAATTTTCACATTTTCTTTAGCTTCTATCGCCTGATGAAGTCCGTCAGAATAACGTCTTCCATCCATAATCCTACCAGTCTGCTCATCAACTATTTTAACTTTATTATCCATTACAACATATTCTACATCTTTTTCAAATAAAGTATATGCTTTTAATAATTGATTTATAGTATGTAATCGTTCAGATTTTATTGAATAATCAGCAAGTAATTCGTCTTTTTTTATGCTTTTTTTAGATGCTTCTAAATCAGATTTTTCTATTTCTGCAATTTCTGTTCCTATATCTGGAAGTATAAAAAGGTCTCTATCTTCCGTAGATTTTGTAATAAAATCTATTCCTTTATCTGTTAAATCTATAGAGTTTCTTTTTTCATCTATTACAAAAAATAAATCTTCTGTAATTTCTGGCATACGTTTTTCATTTTCCGCTAAATAAATATCTTCAGTTTTTAATAGGAGAGTTTTCATTCCTGTTTGTCCAAGAAATTTTATTAACGGTTTATTTTTCGGAAGCCCTTTGAAAGTTCTTAACAATAAAACCGCACCTTTTTCTTTTGTATTTTTATTCGCAATAAATTTTTTTGCATCTATTAATAATTTATGTACGAACTTATTTTGTGCTTTTACAATCTGGTCTATTTTAGGTTTTAATTCGTCAAACAATTGATTATCACCTTTCGGAACAGGACCGGAAATAATTAGTGGAGTTCTTGCTTCATCAACAAGAACAGAATCTACCTCATCAACTATTGAATAATTATGTTTTCTTTGCACTAAGTCTTCTGGACTAATAGCCATATTATCACGTAAATAATCAAAACCAAATTCATTATTTGTTCCAAAACAAATGTCTGATAAATATGCTTTTCGTCTTGATTCAGAATTTGGCTCGTGTTTATCTATGCAATCAACAGACAAACCGTGAAATTCATAAATTGGTCCCATCCATTCGGAATCACGCTTTGCAAGATAATCATTAACAGTAACAAGATGAACTCCTCTTCCGGTTAAAGCATTAAGAAAAACAGGTAAAGTTGCAACAAGAGTTTTTCCTTCTCCGGTGGCCATTTCTGCGATTTTCCCCTGATGTAAAATAATACCACCTATTAATTGAACATCATAATGAACCATATTCCAAGTAATTTCTGTGCCTCCAGCAAGCCAAGAATTTTTATAAATTGCTTTATCTTTTTCTATAATAACATGTCTGTGTTTCGCTGCAAGATTTCTGTCAAAATCATTAGCACTGACTTGCAAACTTTCATTTTCATTAAAACGTCTTGCAGTTTCTTTCACTATAGCAAAAGCTTTCGGAAGAATTTTATTTAAAATCTCTTCTAACTTTTTTGTAATTTCTTCTTCTAAATTGTCAATTATTGCATATTTTTTTTCTCTTTCAGAAATATTTTCTTCTTTTTCAATTTCTAATTTAAGATTTTTAATTTGCTCTTTTTCAACTTTAACAAAGTTTTTTATTTCTAATTTAAGATTTATAGTTTCTTCTCTTAATTTATCATTGCTATAAGGAAGAATTTTTTTGTTAAATTCATTTATTTCGTCTAAAACAGGTTTAATTTTTTCAATATCTTTATCAGATTTTTTCCCAAAAAATTTACCTATAATTTTATTTATTAAATTCATAATTTTATTTTAAAAATTTTTTACAAAATTAATTTTTTTTTTTTTAATTATAAAAAAATATTTTTTTGAAAATCAGCATTTTTTTATATTTTTGTGAAATTTTAAAATATGGTAAATAAAATTTATAAATTTTCTGAAATTAATATGCAGGTTCTGGAAGAAATAGCTGATTTCGAACAGGTGAGAAACAGAGAAATATTTAATGATTGGTTTAATTTTAAATTTGACATAAATAAGTATGATGAAGAATTTTTATTAAAATTAATTTTAGCAAATGAATATAATATAGATTTTTATTTAGAATTTCAATTACATTTTATCAGTCCGCTTTTAAACAAAGTGTATTTTTACGGAAAAAATTATCGAGAATGGTTTCATCCAGAAATTTCCGGAATAGTAAACGGAAAAATATTAAGAGGAAAATCTGATTTTATGGTGGTAAGCGGAGATAGAAAACCAAAAAAACCTTTCTTCTTTTTACAGGAATTTAAAAAACAAAAAACAGCTTCTGATCCAATGTCGCAATTAATAGCACAAATGTCTGTAGCAATAGAAATTAATAAAACAAATAAAATGTATGGTGTATATAATATTGGCAGATTTTGGTTTTTTGTTGTTCTTGAGAAAATTACAGACAACAAATATAAATACCACGAATCTAAAGCTTTTGATTGCTTAGAATTTGAACATTTAAAAAAAATTTACACAAATTTAAAAGCAATTAAATTTCATATTCAAAATGAAAAATTTTAAATAAAAATGTTAGATAATAATTATTTAAAATTAATACACCTTAAAAAAGTCTTTTTGCTGGATGATATAAATATAAAATCTACTGATTGGATTCTTGGAGTGATAATATTTTCTTTAATAATATTATTAATTGTAAAACTTTTTTCTAAAAAATATTTAATAAGAATATTTAGTGCTACACATCATTACCAAAGTTCTTATAAACTTTTTTATAATGAAAATAATTTATTTACGAGAATTTCTAGCATTTTAAATATCTTATTTATAATAATATTTTCTTTATTCGTCTATCAAATTTTTGAGTTTTTTAATTTTAAAAAAGGACTAAATAATTTTCAAACTTATATAATATATTTTCTAATATTATTTGTATTTTATTTTTCTAAAATATTGATTTATAAAATTTTGTCTCACATACTTATGGAAAAAAAATTATTTTCAGAATACAGTTTTAACATTTTTTTATTTAACAAAGTTTATGGAATATTTTTAATTTCTGTTGTTACTTTTGTTTCTTTTTCGCCTATATTTTTTAAAAAATATTTTATTTATTTAGGAATAATTACTTTTATTTTGAACTTTTTATTTCAAACTATCCGAGGAATTCAAATATCTTTTAATCATAAAAAGCTTTCTTTGTTTTATATGATTTTATTTTTCTTATCTGTTGAAATTATCCCTTTTTTATTAATTTATAAATACTTTGAATTTTTATAAAAAAAAATATTTTTTTTTATAAAAATATTTTAATTTTGCATTATTTTTCAAATAAAATATTGAAAAAATTTTTAACATTAAAAGAATTCTACATTGAGAATCAAGAATATATTAGTATCGCAGCCAAAGCCTAAAACAGAAAAATCACCTTACTTTAATTTTGCAAAAAAAAACAATGTAAAAGTAGATTTTGTACCTTTTATACATGTAGAAGGAATTACAACTAAAGAGTTTAGGTATGAAAAAATTAATATTGCAGAACATACTGCTATAATTTTTACAAGTAGAACAGCAGTAGATCATTTTTTTAGAATCGCTAAGGCAATGAAAATTACTATGTCAGATAAAACAAAATATTTTTGCATTTCTGAATCAACAGCATTTTATTTACAGAAATATATTGTTTATAGAAAAAGAAAAATTTTTTTTGGAAAAAACAAATTCGATGATTTGATAAATGTAATAAAAAGAAATAAAAATGAAAAATTTTTAATTCCTTTGTCAGATATACATAAAGAAGAAATTCCTAAAAAATTAAAAAAAAATAAAATAAAATTTACAAAAGCGATTTTATATCGCACCGTAAGTTCTGACCTTTCTAATTTAGAAAAAATAAATTATGATATTTTAGTATTTTACAGTCCATCTGGAATAAAATCTTTAATGCAAAATTTTCCAAATTTTGAACAAAAAGATACAAAAATAGCTTCTTTCGGACCAACAACAGCAAAAGCTGTAAAAGAAGCAGGTTTACGTCTTGATATACAAGCACCTTTACCACAAGCTCCTTCCATGACTATGGCATTAGAATTATATTTAAAAAATAGCAATAAAAAGGATTAAAAAAAATAATAAGATTTCTTATTTATTAAAAATTTAAGAAATCTTATTTCTTATCAAACCTTGTTAAACTTTCTTGTCCAACTACATTTTCATAACCCAAAAATTTCTTTTTATTATATTCTTGAATATTAACAAGTTTATCTACTTTTATTCCTTTATTATTTAGTTCTATTATTTTTTTCACTCTTTCCACAGAAATTAATATTAAATTTTTATTACTTTCTTTTTCAAAAGAATACCACATTTGTTTTTTTAAAATATCTGTTTTTTTATGATAAGCAAAACCTTCTTTAGTTTTTAAAATTATATCCTTATCTGGAATATCTTTCTTTGCATCTATGTAAGTATCTACTTCGAAATTTAAACAACATTTTAATTTTCCACATTGTCCAGCCAATTTCTGAGGGTTTAAAGCGAGGTCTTGTTTTTTTGCTGTTCCTGTTGTAACAGAAGAAAAACTATGCATCCATGCAGCACAGCAAAGTTTTCTGCCACAAGAACCAATACCTCCAATTTTTCCTGCTTCTTGTCTCACTCCAAGTTGTTTCATTTCTATTCTTACTTTAAATTCATCAGCAAGAACTTTTATTAAATATCTAAAATCAACTCTTTCTTCCGAAATATAATAAAAAATCACTTTTGTTTTATCTGCTTGAAATTCGACAAAACCAATTTTCATTTTTAAATTCATAGCATTTGCAATTTTTTTTGCTTTTTTTAAAAGAACGTCTTCTAATTTTTTTGCTGATTTGAACCGCTTTATGTCTAATTCATTTGCTTTTCTATAAATTTTTTTAAATTTAATTTTTTTTACATCTTTTTTCTTTTTGAAATTCTTTTTTAATTGAATTAAAACCAATTCACCAGTCAAACTTACTTCTCCAATATCGTGTCCCATTTTTGCTTCCACAAGAACTAAATCGCCTTTTTTTAAAGGTATTTCATTAATATTTTCAAATATTAATTTTCTTGTACTTTTAAAACGAACTTCAATCAAATTACTTGAATTTGGAATTCGTGGCAGGTCTTCCAGCCAATCAAAAACGTTAAATTTTTTATTGTAAGTTAAATTACAAGATTTACAATTTTTAAACATATAATTTTTTTAAAATATTTTTTTTTCTTTAAAAAACCTATAAAACATATCTAATAAAAAAGCAAAAATAATAATAAAGATAAAATTTCCTGTTCTAAAAACTAAAATAATTAATTGTATTAAAAGTGGTAAAAAAACTACTCCAACTAGAAAATAAATTACAATTTTTGATATTAAATTGAATTTATCAAAAGCTTTTTCATTTTTTCTTTTTTTATTTTCTTTATAAGAATGATAACGTTTTCTGTCATTTTCTGTTTTATAGCTCCTATTTTCTCTTCTTTTTTGATAATTTTCGCTTGCCTTTTGATATTCAGTTTTTTGGTGAGTTTTTTTATTATTATACAAATTATCATTTTTATCAGACGAATTTTTGTATGCTATTAAATTCCTATAAGCTTCATTTATTTTTGCAAATTCTAAATTTGCATTTGGAGATTTATTTTTATCTGGATGATGTAAAAGTGCTTTTTTACGATATGCTTTTTTTATTTCGTTTACAGTTGCATCATGCGAAACTCCGAGTATTATAAAATAATTATTTCCCATTTTTTTATTTTTAATTTATAAAAAAAATCATATTTTTATAAAAAATATAATTGTAAATTGATTTTTTTTTAATTAAATAAAAATTAAAAAAAAACAAAAAATATTTTTTGTTTTTTTCAGAAGAATATAAAATTATTAAAAAGGTTACAAAATTTTGAACGGCAATTTGTGATGATATAGAAATTTCTTTAATTAAAATTGGGATAAATTTATGATTATTTTGGTAAAATTGATAAAAAAATAAAAAGATTTTTGACAATATTTGATTATGAATTTGTTATATTTCTAATTATTCTTGCTATGGAATTGAGAATGAACGGAAAAATAGAAGGAAGAATAGAAAGAATTGAAAATAGCAAAAAAAAAATGCTTTTTCTATGATAAAAAAAGCTTATTCTAATGATATTATTACTAATATTATTGGATTAAATATTTCTCAAATAAGAATTTTAAAAAAGTTTGATAAGTATGTAATAGAAACAAATATTACAAAAAAATATATTCAATACAAATCTTCTTCTAAAAAAATGTAATAGAAGAGTTTATAAAAAATATATAAAATGATTTTTTTATATTTTTTTATAAAAATTTGGTCAATTTTGAAAAAAAAATTTTTTTATGAAAAAAACATTAATTGTTATAGTTGGTGCTACAGGAATAGGTAAAACAGATCTAAGTATAGAAATAGCAGAATATTTTAATACTTTTATTTTGTCTTCAGATTCAAGACAATTTTATAAAGAATTGAAAATTGGAACTGCTCCGCCTACAGAAAAACAATTAAAAAAAATAAAACATTTTTTTATTGGGAATAAATCTATAGAAAATTACTATAATGCAAGTAGTTTTGAAGTTGAAGTTTTATCAATTTTAGAAAAAATTTTTCTTGAAAAAAATTTTGCAATAATGGTCGGAGGCTCAGGAATGTACGTAGATGCTGTTTGTAATGGAATAGACGATTTGCCAACCGTAGATATAAATATTAGGAAAAAATTAATTGACAAATTAGAAAATGAAGGAATAGAAAGTTTACGTTTTGATTTGCAAAGAATGGACCCAAAACATTATGAAGTAGTTGATTTGAAAAATGCAAAACGTATTTTAAAAGCTCTGGAAATTTCTATAATGACAAATAAACCTTATTCAAGCTTTTTGAAAAAGAAAGTAAAAAAAAGAAATTTTAAAATAATAAAAATAGCTTTAAAAATGGACAGGGGAAAATTATATGAACGAATTAATAAAAGAGTTGATATTATGATAGAAAACGGTTTAATAGAAGAAGTAAAAAAATTTTACAATAAAAAACATTTAAACGCTTTAAATACAGTTGGATATAAAGAATTTTTTGCTCATTGGGACGGTGAATATTCATTAGAAAAAGCAATAGAATTAGTAAAAAGAAATTCTCGAAGACTTGCAAAAAGACAAATCACTTGGTTTAAAAGAGATAAAAATATTAATTGGTTTTATAATAATGAGAAAGAAAAAATAATTAATTTTATTAAAAAAAATTAATTTTTTAATAAAATTAATTATTTTTGCAAAATAAAATAGTAGATCGTTCTATCGCTTATAAAATTTTTATAAGAGGAAAGTCCGGGCAACATAGAGCATCATACTTCTTAGCCGAAGATGTCCGTGAGGGTGTAGTAATGCAGCAGAAAATAACCGCCAAAATATTTTTTTGGTAAGGGTGAGAAAGTGAGGTAAGAGCTCACAGGAACTTTTTGATAAAAGTTTTGTGCATCTTATGAGTTGAAAGACCAAGTATATTGGATATAAAATTGCTCGTTTTGTCCAAGGGGTAGGTCGTTAGAATTTAATGGTAACATTAGATCTAGATAAATGATAGAAATTCTAATTTTTAGAAACAGGATCCGGCTTATAGATTTACTATTTTTTATAATTTTCAAAAAAAAAACTTTTTTTTATAAAATTATTTGTAATTTTAAATTTTAAAAAAAAATAATTTTATAATGAAACAATTATTTATATTAATATTTTGCCTGAGTTTTTTTTCTGTAGATTTATTTGGACAAGCAAAACACAGAACAGGAAAAAATGCTCAATCTCGAAAAAGAGCGCCAAATGCTCTTTATCTTGATGTCTTAGGCACAGGGATTTTACCTTCTATTTCTTATGAGAGAATTTTATACCAACATCGTTATCTTTTTGTTAATGTGAGAGTTGGTTTAGGTTATGGCACAGAAATTTTACCTGAGGGAAGAGTTTTTTCGCATTCTATAAGTTTCAATAAAGGAGCGAATAATAAATATTTTGAGTTTGGATTTGGCGGAGCAATTGCAAGTATCCCAGAAATATTAGAAAGTCGTTTTGAATCTATGTATATGTTTTATCCGATAATTGGTTTTAGAAGACAATCAGTTAGAGGTTTTTTATTTAGAATTTATGTAAATCCACTATCAACAATAGATGATAGAATTTTATACACTATTCCATTCGGAGGAATGTCTTTAGGTTTTACATTTTAATGAATAATGAGGAATTTTTTAATGAGGAATAAATAATTTTTTTTCATTCTTAATTCCTCATTTCTAATTAAAAATTGTTTTTTTATGAAGCAAAAATATGCTATTGAGTTATCTTATAATGGAAAAAATTATCACGGATGGCAAATTCAAAATAATGCAATAACTGTTCAAGGAGTTTTGGAGGAAAAAATTTCTACTTTTTTGAGAGAAAAAATAGAAATTATTGGAGCAGGAAGAACTGATACTGGAGTTCATTCGAAGTTTTTTGTTGCAGATTTTAATAGTAAAAATTTTTTTTTAGATAAAAAAGAAAAAAATTTCATTTTTAAAATAAACCGTTTTTTACCAAATGATATTGCAATAAATAAAATTTTTAAAGTAAAAAATAATTTTCACTCACGTTTTGATGCACTCTCAAGAACTTATAAATATTACATAGAAACAAAAAAAAATCCTTTTAATCAAGAAACATCTCTCATAGTTCAAAAAAATTTGAATGTAGAAAAAATGAATGAAGCAAGTAAAATTTTATTTGAATATAAAGATTTTACAAGCTTTAGTAAAGTAAATACAGATACAAAAACAAATATTTGTAAAATATATAAAGCAAATTGGGTAAAAAAAAATTCTATTTTAATATTTGAAATTAAAGCAAATAGATTTTTAAGAAATATGGTCAGAGCAATAGTTGGTACAATCTTAGAAGTTGGAGAAGAAAAAATAAATATTTCTGATTTTAGAAAAATCATAGAATTAAAAAATCGTTCTAAAGCTGGAGTTTCTGCTGCTGCAAAAGCTTTATTTCTTACCAAAATAGAATATTAAATTCTATATAAATTATATTTTTTTTAAATTAAAAAAAAAATATTTTAAAATGTTGAAATTTTGGACGAATTATGAAAAAAATTTTTTTTATTTTGAATTTTAAAAATTATAAAATTTTGGGCGATTTTTGAAAAAAATTTTTTTTATTTTGAAATTAAAAAAAATTAAAATTTTGGGCAAATTATGAAAAAAATTTTTTAAACATTGGAGGTTTTTTTTTAACCTCCAATGTTGTTTTTTATAAAAATCGTAACCGCTCATTATAGTATGGTAAAAAAAGTTTTTTCGCAAAAAACAAAAACCATAAAGCTTTGATTTTAAGGTTGTTGCGTTTTTTGTAAAATGCAAAA
>NBLL01000009.1 GCA_002084355.1 Bacteroidetes bacterium 4572_128
TTTTGCATTTTACAAAAAACGCAACAACCTTAAAATCAAAGCTTTATGGTTTTTGTTTTTTGCGAAAAAACTTTTTTTACCATACTATAATGAGCGGTTACTAAGATTATACATTTTCAAAAAATCAGTAAATTCATGGTCATTTTCAGTGTTAAATTCATTAAAAATAGCCAATAATTTAGCGATTGTACTTTTACCTGTGGCTTGTTCGCCAATGAAAATTGTAAGCGATTTAATTTCAATATCTATGTCTTTGATCGCTCCGAAATTCTTTATAATTAATCTCATATTTTTTTTATAAAAAAAATACGTAAAAATACAATTTTTTATTTATTTTCAATTTTAAATTTAAAATATTATTAGATTTTCATATCAATCTCAAATTTGATTTGAAAATTTAAATATTTTCCATCTGGACTTAATCCTATATATATAGGTGTAAAATTAAAAGCAAATCTTTTTGTGCGTAATGATAACGAAAACCAAAAGAAGCACAAAAAGCCAAATGATTGTCTTTTTTATACCTTGAATTTTTACTATATTCACCTCAGTTCCCTTTAAACCTCTTACAAAACTTATAAACCACCTATTCCAAAAACATACTAAATGCACATTAATTTCAAAATTTGCTCCGGAAGAAGAACTAAATGAAATTAAAAATTATTTTCTTGCTCATGAAATGTTATTTCAGAAACCAATAATTTTGTTCAAAAATAACCGATGAATTTTAAATGAATTACTCGAAGATTAAATAAAATACGAAATTATTGAGATAAAAAATAATGAATTGAAAGAAAAAGATTTAAAAATTAAAAAAATAGAAAAAGAAAGAGAGAATGAAATATTAAATATTGCAAAAATGATGAAAAAATCTGAAATTAATATTACAGAAATTAAAAAATTAACAAAACTTTCATTGGTAAAAATAAAGAATTTATAAGATTGCATTTTAAAAAAAACGCAATCTTTTATGAATTTAAAATTTAAAAAAAATTTCTAAAAAACGAAAAATTTTAATAACTTATTAAAAAAAAAAAAATTTCTCCAAAAAACGCCAAAATTTTAATAATTTATTAAAAAAAAATTTTTCTAAAAAACGCCGAAATTTTTAATTTTTATTTCAAAAAAAAATTTCCAAAATAAATTTTTTTATTAAATTTGTTAAAAATTATAAATTTATTAAAATGTCTATTTTAGAAACAGATATAAAATATTTAAAATCAGTTGGTGAAAAAAGAGCAAAAATCTTAAATAATGAATTGGAAATTTTCAATTTTCGTGATTTATTATATCATTTTCCATACAAATATATTGATAAGACAAAGTTCGATAAAATAAATGAAATTGATTATAAAGCAAAATCTGTTCAAATTAAAGGAATAATTTCTCATTTTGAAATATATGAAAATAATTTTAAAAAACGTTTTGTTGCAAAATTAAAAGATAAAACCGGAAAAATAGAACTAATTTGGTTTAAGAATTTTTATTGGTTAGAAAATTTCTTAGAAATTGATAAAGAATTTATCGTTTTTGGAAAACCAAATATTTTTAGAGATAAAATAAATCTTGTGCATCCGGAAATAGAAAAAGTTAATAAAGAAAAAAAAAACAATCTTTTTTTGGAGCCGGAATATTCAACAACAGAAAAAATGAAGAAAAAATTTATTTCTTCTAAGGTTCTTCAAAAATTACAAAAATTTGTTTTTATAAAATCTTACGAAAAAATAGAAGAAAATTTACCTGACCATTTAATTGAAAAATTAAATTTAATGAGAAGGAAAAAATCTTTATTGCATATTCATTTTCCAAAAAATCAAGATTTTTTAAAAGATGCAAGATTTCGTTTAAAATTTGAAGAACTTTTTTTTATTCAATTGGAAATTTTATTTAAAAGAAATATTTTTTTAGAAAAAAATGTCGGTTATAAATTTACAAAAGTTGGTAAATATTTTAATAATTTTTATAAAAAAAATCTTCCATTTGAACTGACAAATGCACAAAAAAAAGTTATAAAAGAAATTCGTAAAGATTGTTTTGGACATAAGCAAATGAATAGGCTTTTGCAGGGAGATGTTGGAAGTGGAAAAACAATAGTTGCTTTAATGATTATTTTAATAGCATTAGATAATGATTTTCAGGCTTGTATAGTTGCTCCTACCGAAATACTTGCAAAACAACATTTTGCTAAATTTCAAGAAATGCTAAAAGGTCTTGGTATAAATGTGGATTTATTGACTGGTTCGACAAAACAAAAATATAGAAAATTTTTGCATAGTAATTTAAAAGATGGAACTTTGCAAATCTTAATAGGAACTCATGCAATTATGGAGGATATTGTTGAATTTCAAAATCTTGGTATAGTAATTATTGATGAGCAACATCGTTTTGGTGTTGCACAAAGAGCAAAACTTTGGAAAAAGAATTTTTCGCCACCTCATATTCTTGTTATGACAGCAACACCAATTCCACGAACATTGGCAATGACCGTTTATGGAGATTTGGATTTTTCAATAATTGACGAAACGACAAATTTATATCGTTTATCCTTTAATAACAGAGTCAGAACATTTTGACTATAAAGATTTAGAAGACGGTTATGAAAGTATAGTAAGAGCTTTTCCATCTCCGAAATATACTGTTGGAGTTGCCCACGGAAAAATGAAAACCGAAGAAAAAGAAAAATCTATGCAATTATTTGTCAAAGGAACTTATCAAATTTTAATTGCAACAACAGTGATAGAAGTAGGAGTAGATGTTCCAAATGCTTCTGTTATGATAATTGAAAGTGCTGAAAAATTCGGTTTATCACAATTACACCAATTGAGAGGACGAGTGGGAAGAGGAGCATATCAATCATATTGCATTTTAATGACTTCATTCAAATTAACAAATGATGCAAAAAAACGTTTGAAAATTATGACAGAAACAAATGACGGATTTAAAATTGCAGAAGAAGATCTAAAAGTAAGAGGTTCGGGGAATTTAGATGGAACTGAACAAAGTGGTTTACCTTTTCAATTAAAAATTTCAAATTTGCGTGAAGATGGAGAAATATTAGAAAGAGCAAGAAAAGAAGCAAAAATAATTTTAGAAACAGATAAAAACTTAGTAAATCCAGAAAATGAAATTTTATTAGAATATTTAAAAAAAGAAGAAAAAAACAAAAAAACTAAATGGGGAAAAATTTCTTAAAAAAATGCCAAAATTTTAATGTTTTTTAAATTATTAAAAAAAATTTTTTTTAAAAAATGCCAAAATTTTAATGTTTTTAAATTATTAAAAAAAATTTTTTTGTTTTTTAAATTATTAAAAAAAATTTTTTTAAAAAAATGCCAAAATTTTAATGTTTTTTAAATTATTAAAAAAAATTTTTTTTAAAAAATGCCAAAATTTTAATGTTTTTAAATTATTAAAAAAAATTTTTTTTTTTAAAAAAATGCCAAAATTTTAATGTTTTTTAAATTATTAAAAAAATTTTTTTTTAAAAAAATGCCAAAATTTTAATGTTTTTTAAATTATTAAAAAAAATTTTCTTAAAAAAATGCCAAAATTTTAATGTTTTTAAATTATTAAAAAAAATTTTCTTAAAAAAATGCCAAAATTTTAATGTTTTTAAATTATTAAAAAAAATTTTTTTTAAAAAATGCCAAAATTTTAATGTTTTTTAAATTATTAAAAAAAATTTTCTTAAAAAAATGCCAAAATTTTAATGTTTTTAAATTATTAAAAAAAATTTTTTTAAATAAATGCCAAAATTTTAATGCTTTTAAATTATTAAAAAAAATTTTTTTTAAAAAATGCCAAAATTTTAATGTTTTTAAATTATTAAAAAAAATTTTTTTTAAAAAATGCCAAAATTTTAATGTTTCTTAAAAATCATCCAAAATTTCAATATTTTTTATTTTGAAATTTAATTTTTTTAAGTGTTCACACTTGAATTATTTTAAAATAAAAAGATCAAACGGTATATGTGAAAATTTTTTTTACATAAAATTAAAAATCATTACGAAAATTATCAAAATAATTGAAAGTCCAGCTAGCATCGATAAAATTTCTCAAAATGAAATACCATTGATTTATTTTTTAAATTTTTTCGTCCAAGTTTTTGATGATAATCTGTATGAATTCGGACACAATTTAACTAATTCTCCATCATCACCAAATTCACATTTTGGTAAAACATGATGTTTCTCAACCCAACCGTAATTTTCACATTTTTCACAAAAATCTTTTTCCATTTTTTTAATTTGTACAAAAACCTATACGCCCAGCAAAAATTTCTGGTTCTTTATTAATTTTAAGATAAGGAGAATAATGAAATTTTGTAGGCGATTTCATATTTATTAGATATTTATTCAAAGATTCTAAATTTTTTTTATCAAAAAATAATCTATCAAGTTTTTTTGAAATACACAGATTTTTGTATTTTGGTTTACCGTAAATAAAAAATGTAATACTGACAGAATCAGAAGAAAAACCAAATTTTATCTCTGTTTTATCTCCTAAACTTATTTTATTAAAATATTTTATAGATTTTTTAGATTCTTTCTTTAATATCTTAAGAAGATTATATGTTATTTCTTTCATAAATTGTTTTAAATTTTATTCTTAAATTTCTTATTTATTAAGAAAAAAATTTAAAATCAAATGATTTTAAATTTTTTTTTATAATTTATTTTGCTCTTTTTAGCCTTTTTTTAATATTTCCTTCGACAACATAATAATCAATTAAAGGAGCAAAAACGTTCATTAATAAAATCGCTAACATCATACCTTCAGGATAAGCAGGATTTAAAACTCTTACAAGTATAGCAAGAAAACCAACTAAAAAACCATATATCCATTTTCCTTTTTCTGTTTGTGAAGCAGTTACTGGGTCAGTAGCCATAAAAACAATTCCAAAAGCAAAACCTCCGAGGAATAAATGTTGGTAAGGCATAATTTGAGTATATGAACTTGGGTCTAAAAAGAACATTAAAATAGCCATAATAAAACCTCCTAAAGTTCCAGATAGCATGATTTTCCAGCTTGCAATTCCTGTGTAAATCAAAATAAAAGCACCTATTAAAATCATCAAAACAGAAGTTTCTCCGACAGAACCAGGTATTGTTCCCATAAACATTTCTAAAGTACTCGGTAAAGCACTTGGATCAATATTAGCTGTGGCATCACCAAGTGGCGTTGCTCCGGAAAAACCATCTACAATATTTTTTCCATTTTCTAAATCTGTAATCCAAATTTTATCTCCGGACATTTTTGATGGGTAAGCAAAAAATAAAAATGCTCGTGCCAAAAGTGCTGGATTTACAATATTCATACCTGTTCCACCAAAAACTTCTTTTCCAATAATTACAGAAAAAATCGTCGCAACGGCAAGCATCCAAAGTGGTACATCTATTGGAACTATCAAAGGAATTATCATTCCAGAAACTAAAAAACCTTCATTTACTTCGTGTCCTCTTATTTGTGCGAAAACAAATTCTGCTCCAAGTCCCGCAATATAAGATACCGCAACCAATGGCATTACTTTAAATAATCCATAAAAAAACATATCAAAAAAAGAAGCATTTGTTTCTCCGATGGATAAAAAATGTAAGTATCCAGTGTTCCACATTCCAAAAAATAATGCAGGCATCAAAGCCATCACAACTACACTCATTGTCCTTTTTAAATCTATACAATCTCTTATATGTGTTCCATTTTTAGTAACTTCGTTTGGAACAAATAAAAAAGATTCAAAAGCATCAAAAGTTGAATGAAATTTTTCAAATTTACCACCTTTTTGAACGTGTGGTTTTACATTGTCTAAAATTTTTCTAATTGCTTTCATAATATTAATTCATTTCTTTTATCATAACATTTAATCCTTCACGAATTATTTTTTGAACTTCAATTTTTGAAGAGCAAACAAATTCACATAAAGCAAAATCTTCTTCTGCTACTTCGTAAATACCAAGCTGCTCCATTGCATCTATATCATTTATGATTATAGATTTTAACAGATGCACCGGAATAATGTCAAACGGAAAAACTTTTTCATATTGATTTGTCATCACAAAAGCTCTTTTCCCACCGTTGAAATTACTATCTAAAGAATATTTCTTTTTTGGTGTTAGCCAAGAGAAAAACGAACGCGAAACACTAAATTTATTAAAATTCGGCAAAGCCCAACCTAAAAATGCGTGATAATTTCCTTCTAAAATAACAGTAATTTGAGAATGATAAAAAGATAAATATTTATCTCGTGAAATATCTGTTCCAGTTAAAACATTGCCACTAATATATCTGGAGTTTCCTTCTTTAATATTATTATTTATAATATTTTCAATATTTGCTCCGGAAATAATTTCATATTATTTCGCCTTTATTAATGGGCGAAATTTTATTAATTTGTGTCCCGACGTTTCCTGCTGGATGTTTTCCGTAAAATTTATTTATTTCAACATCCTTGATTTTATCAAAAAGAGTTGAATTTTTATGTGTGTTTAAATAGATTTTATTGGACAATTTTTTTAATGCTTTTATTCCATTTCGAAAACTATCCATTTCATTTTTTAAAATGAAATCATAATCTACTGCCAATGGCGAAGTATCAAAAGTAGAAATAAAAATTGCTTTTGGCGTATCTTTTGGATTTGCGATAATTTCATAAGGTCGCTGACGTATGCTTGCCCAAAGTCCAGAATTTAAAAGATTTTTTATAATTTCTTCTTTACTAAATTTATCCGGCTCACCTTTTAGAAAATTTTCATAATCCATATTTTCATCTGATTCAACCACAACTTCTAATATACGTCTTCTTTCACCTCTATTTATTTCAATTACCTCTCCACTAACTGTAGAAGTAAATAATATTTCCGGATTGTATTTATCAAAAAACAGTGGACTGCCAACTTTAACTTTATGACCAACTTTAATTTTTAATTTTGGTGTTAAATTTTGAAAGTCTGTTGGTTTTAAGGCATATTTTTTAGATAATTTTGATTTGATAACTGTTTTTTCAGCATCACCCAAAATTGGAATATCAAGTCCTTTTTTTATACGAAAAATTTTTGACATAAAAATTTTTATTTTAATTTTTTACACAAAATTAATTATTTTTTTGAAAAAAAAAAATAATGATAAAAATCATATAAAAATATTTTTTTTTTTTCAAATTTAAAATTTATAAAATTTTATCATTTTTGATTTTTTTTTATAAAATTTAAAAATGATAAAATTTTGGCGTTTTTTTTTTTAATTTTTTTATATAATTAAAAATTTGGCGTTTTTTTTGAAAAGAATTTTTAAGTTTAAAAATTCTTTCAAAACTTTCAATTTTTTATATAAATTATTTGATATTTTTTTTAATTTAAAATAGGTAAACTAAAAGTAAATTTACTACCTTTTTTTATTTCGCTTTCTACGAAAATTTCACCTTTATTAATTTCTATAAATTCTTTACAAATAATTAAACCAAGTCCAGCACCTTCTTCTGTATTATTTCCAATTTTATGATATTGTGTATCTATTTTAAATAAATTTTTTATATCTATTTTTTTAATTCCAATCCCATAATCTTCAATTGAAATTTTTAAAAAATTCCCAGTTTTTTTTGTAAAAATATCAATCTCCTTATTTTCAAAACTAAATTTAATTGCATTAGATATTAAATTTTTCAAAATAATAGAAAGCATATTTTCGTCTGCAAAAACAAAAATATTTTTATCAATATTTACATTAATTTTTAAAGATTTTTGTAAAATAATCTTCTCAAAAATTTCTAAGTTAGATGATAAAATTTTATAAAAATTTACATTTTTTGGAAAAAAAGAAATTTTATTTTTCTGAGAACGAGACCAAGTTATTATATTTTCAAATAAACGTTTTAAACGAATAGACGATAAAGTTAATTCTTCCATTTTTTCTTCTATCTTATATCTGTCTAATTTCTTATAATAAAAAGACAAAAATTCTGTATTAGAAAATAGTTTTGAAACTGGCTCACTTAAATCATTAATAATTATAGAAAAAATTTTATCTTTTGTTGCATTAATTTTTTTCAAGTGTAATTCGCTTGCTCTCAATAATTTTTCTGTTTTTTTCCTCTCTTCTATTTCTTTTTGTAAACTATAATTTATAACTCTCAAAGTAATATGAGTTTTAACTCTAGCAAGTAATTCTATTGACTTGAAAGGCTTACAAACATAATCAACTGCTCCTAATTCAAGACCTGTTACAACACTGTCAGTATCTATTTCGGCAGTTAAAAAAATAATAGGAATATCTTTTTTCGATTTTTCTAATTTTAACCTTCTACAAACCTCAAAACCATTCATTCGTGGCATAACAATATCCAACAAAATTATATCAAAATTATTTTTCAAAGCTAAATCTAAAGCTTCTTTTCCATTTCTTGCTACTTCTACTCTATAATTTTCACTTAATAATACACTTTTTAAAGTTTGTATATTTAAAGGTAAATCATCTGCAATTAATATATTAAAATCATTGTTATTTAAATTTTTCATAAATTGAAATTTTATAATTTTGCAAATTTAATAAAAAATCTTTTTTATGAAAAAAATTATTTTCTTTTATTTATTAATATTTTTTAAAATTTCTTCTGGACAAAATATTCAATTTTTTTTAGAAAAAGCTGATAAAAATTACAAAGAAAAAAATTACTATAATGCTTTTGTATTTTATGAAAAAGTTATTATAAAAAAAGAATATGATTTAAAAATCATTTATAAATATGCTGAAGTTTGTCGTATGTGTGGTTTTCTTGAAAAAGCAAAAAAAAATTACGAAAAGCTTATAAATACAAATATAAATCTATTTCCTGATGCAGTTTTTTGGATGGCAGAAATTCAAAAAAACGAAGGATTTTATTGGGAAGCACAAAAAAATTATAAAATTTTTTATGAGAAAAACATTAACCGTAAAAGTGATAAATTAATAAAGGCTGAACATGAAATTATTGCTTGTTATGATGCAATAATTCTAAAAAATGAATCCAGAAGAAATAAAGACAAAGTTAAAATAGAAGTTCTTGAAAATATTAATTCGCCTTACTCTGATTTATCGCCTCGGATTATAAATAATAATGTTTTATTTATTACTTCTGTTCATGCGAAAAAAATTGGTGACAGTACAATTATGGAATCTAATATTTTAAAATCGGAAAAAAATAACAAAATTTGGAAAACACCAGAAGTATTTGCAAATTATCTTAAAGAAGAAAATTTTTTAATTGGAAATATAAGTTTTACTAATGATAAAAAAACATTTTTCTTTAATAAATGTCCCGTTTTAAGAAATAAACAATTTTTTAAATGTGAAATTTATAAAGCTTCCTACGAAAACGATTCTTTGATAAATATAAAAAAACTTCCTAATACAATTAATGAAAAAAAATCAAATAATATACAAGCATCTTTTTCTGAAATTAATGGTGAAAAATATTTATTTTTTGTTTCTGATAGGAAAGGTGGTTTTGGAAAATATGACATTTGGGTTTCAAAAATAGTTGGCGATAATTTTTCTAATTCAGAAAATCTCGGTGAAATTATAAATTCTCCGGAAGATGAATTAACTCCATTTTTTCATCAAAAAAGCAAAGTTTTATATTTTAGTTCTCGTTGGCATAAAAATCTTGGTGGTTTAGATATTTTCAAAACAAAAGGAAATTTTAATTCTTGGAATGAACCGGAAAATTTGAATTTTCCAATTAATTCAAGTAATGATGATTTATATTTTTTTCTTGATGAAAAAGAAGAATTTGCATATTTTTCGTCTAACCGTGTAGAAAAAATTAGCGACCAAGTTTGTTGTAATGATATTTATTTTTATGAAAATATTAAAAAAGAAAATGATATTTTGGAAAAAAAAAATAATGATATTATAATTTCAAATGTTGATAATGACGAAAATAAAGAAAATAATAATGAAAAAAAAATTAAAAAAAAAATTAAAAAATTAAAAAAGTTGCTTCCAATTACTTTATTTTTTGACAATGACAGACCAAATCCAAATACAAAAAAAATAAAAACGAATTTTAATTATAAAACTACTTATATAGAATATATTAAATTACAAAATATTTTTAGAAAAAAATATTCTGAGAATAGTATTGCACAAATAAAAGAAATTGAAAAAAAAGAGATAAATTATTTTTTTGAAGAAAATATCAAAAAAGGTTATAAAAATTTATTGATTTTTACAAAATCTTTGCAGTTTTTATTGGAAAAAAATAAAATAGTTCAATTGGAATTGAAAGCTTATGCAAGTCCATTAAATAATAGAAAATATAATAAAAAATTATCTAAAAGACGTATTCACAGTTTAATTAATTTTTTTAATGAATATGAAAATGGATATTTTAAAAAATATTTAGAAGAAAAAACTCTCATTTTAAAAGAAATTGCGATGGGTGAAGATTTTTCAAAAAAAAATATTAGTGACAATAGAGAAGATAAAAAACATTCTGTTTTTAGTCCAGAAGCATCTTTTGAAAGACGAATAGAAATAATTTCTATTTCTATAGAATAAAAATTTGGAATACTTTTTGTTTTTTATTTAATTTGTAAAAATTTTTAAATATGAGATATCTTATAAGTTTATTATTATTTATTTTTCTAATATTTAGTTTTCTTCAAACAAAAGAAGAAACTGTTATAATTATTGATGAAAATCATATTGTTAATATAGATCTATGGAAAGAAGATGGCGGCGAAATCACAAAAAAAATAGATAAATATTTTAAAAAATTAAAAAGATGTCGTTTTAATGGAAATGTTTTAGTTGCTCACAAGGGTAAAATTATTTATGAAAATTATTACGGATATTCTGATTTGAAAAAAAAAGACACTTTAAATCTTAATTCGGTTTTTCAACTTGCTTCTGTTTCCAAGCAATTTACTGCTATGGCAATTATGATTTTGAAAGAAAGAGAATTATTAAATTACAGTGATACTGTACAAAAATTTTTCCCAAGATTTCCTTATAAAAATATAACTGTCAGACAACTTTTAACGCATAGGTCTGGTTTAGGTAATTATCTTTATTTTTGTTCAAAATATGAAGATAAAATTTCTGATATTGACAATAAAAAATTAATTGAATTAATGATAGATAAAAAACCAGCTATTTATTACAGACCGAATTTAAAATATGATTATAACAATACGGGTTATGCTATACTTGCGAGTATAGTTGAAAAAGTTAGTGGTATTTATTTTAAAGATTTTATAAAAAAAAATATTTTTGACATTTTAAATATGGAGCATTCTTATCTTTATGAAGAAGACAAAATGGAAGAAATTGCAGAAATTACAAAGGGACATCATCCAAGTTATGGATATGCAAAACCTTTAATTTATGATAGAATTCTTGGTGATAAAGGAGTTTTTTCTACTATAGAAGATATGTTTAAATGGGATAGAGCATTGTATTCTAACATTTTAGTAAAAAAAGAAACCATAGAAGAAGCATTTAAACCAGCAAAAACAAAATATAGAAGAGAAAGAAAATATGGTTTTGGATTTAGAATAAAAGAATATAATGATAGTTTAAAAATTGCTTATCACGGTGGATGGTGGAGAGGTTACACATCTTTATTTATGCACATTCCTGAAACAGAAAGTTCAATTGTAATACTTGCAAATCGTGTAAATCGTTCTTTCTTTTCTAATTATCATGAATTATTAGAGATATTAACTGATGGAAGTTATAAAAAAAATAAGAAAAGAAAATATATATAGAAGAAAATCTAAATAAAAATTATATATAAAAAATTCAAAATACACCAATTTTTTTATTTATATTAAATAAAAAAAATTTTTTTCAAAAATGCCAATTTTTTTACGAATTTTTTTT
This sequence comes from Bacteroidetes bacterium 4572_128, assembly GCA_002084355.1. Lineage (GTDB taxonomy): Bacteria > Bacteroidota > Bacteroidia > Bacteroidales > 4572-128 > 4572-128. The sequence goes on from NBLL01000009.1 coordinate 11,860, forward strand.
GAAAAATAAATATTTTTATTGGAAATTTTGACATTTTAAAAATATTTTATTTTTTTATAATTTCAAAAATAGAATTATGTTTTTCTTTTAAATCCATAAAAATAGAGTTTTTCTTTTTCGAATAAAAAAAATATCTCCATTTTAAAATTAAATTTTTAAAATTTACAAAATAATAATAAGAAAAAATCCCCATAAAAGGCAAAGAAAATAGATATAAAAACAAAATCCAGTAATAAATTTCAAATAATAAAAATAAAAATAAAAATTGAAAAATGTAAAAAAGTGGAAATAAAAAAATACCTGTTGCTACCATTATTGAAGTGTGAAATTGTTTATCTTTGATTTTTTTATTAAATATTAAAGGTATTTTATAAGGAAGATAATTATTAATTACACCAAAAAAATAAAAAGGAAGCATAAAAATTAATAAAAAAGTTTGAAGAAATAATTTCAAAAAATTTATATTCTTTTTAAATAAAAAATTTTTTAATTTAATTTTTTTTAAATTTTCAAAATAAAAATCAACTTTTTCTTTTAAAAAAAGAAATTCTTTATTATTTTTTTCAAATAAAAAATCTAATTTTTTTATAATAATTCTACTCGCTTTAAACCTATTTTCTGCATTAATTTTCAATTTTTTATTTTTCAAATATTCATCCTTATAAATTTTTATTGTTTTTTCATAAAAATCATAATAATCATAATTTTCAATATCAAGAATTAATTTTTTAATAGAATTTTTTAAATCATCATTTAATTTATTAATAGCTGTTTTTTCATTCTTTTGAAATTCATTTTTATAATTTTTAATTTCTATACCTTCTCCATAATTTATAATAATATTTCTTTTCCATTGAAAATAATTATCATAAAAAATTCCAAATGGAATAATTTTTAATTTTGTTCTCCAATTATGTTTTACAGCCGCTTGAAATGCTATTCTTGACATTCCTTTTTTTAAAATATGCAAACGTCTTTCGCCATAATGAGTTCCTTCGGGAAAAATTCCTATTGCTTGTTTTTTTTCTAAAATTTCAACAGATAAATCAAAAATTTTTTGATTTTTAGAAATGGTATTTCCATGGTCCATTTTTTTTCTATAAATAGGCAAAATTTTCAAAAAATTTAAAATCTTTTTTACAGTTTTCCCTTTGAAAATATCTGCGCGAGATAAAAAAACTGTTTGTCTGCCAGAATTAAAAATTATGGACAAAGGATCCATCAAAGAATTTTGATGATTGCCCGCGAAAATTATTCCATCTTTTTTAGGTATATTCTCTTTTCCATTTACAATTACCTTTCTATAAAAAAAAAAGTTATGTAAAATATAAAAAAAAAATCTAAAAAAATTATAACGATAAGATTCTTTTTTTAAATGCTTTTTCCCCATTTTTTATTTTTTTTAATTCAATTTTAAATTTGATTTTTTTATCCAATTTTTAGGAACGTCATAAACACCACCTATTTTTTTCTCTTCCCCAAGATAATCAAAAACTTGTTTTTTAGAAATAAAATAATTATATTTTTCAAAAATTTTTTTTGATTTTTCTGATTTCAAAAATTGAATAAATTTTTTAGAATTTTTTTTATTCTTTGTAAATTTTGAAACTGCGACAGGAATGTAGCCAATCCTTGCAATTTCTGATTTATCTAATTTTATGTTTTCAATATTTTTTTTATCCCAGTATTTGAAAACTCGCCATCCCAAAACAGCATCAACAGTTTTCAAACTAATTGCTCCCGCTGTTTTTGAACAACTTCCAGTATAATTTATTATATTTTTTTTTAAAATTTCTTTTTCTTCATGAGAAAAATTATTTTCTATAATTTCAACAGAATAATTTCCAAGACAAACTCCTTCTGGATTTGCTATTGCAATTTTTAAATCTTTTTTCATAAGGTCTTTTAATTTTAAAATTTTTTTTGGGTTATGTTTCTCAACATTTATCGACGGAATAAGATAACAAATTTTTTCTTCTGTTTCTGGAAAAACGACATTTTTATTCTTTGCGATTTCCATATAATCATAAGAACCGGGAAAATAAATATCTCCAATTTGACTCATTATCATTTGTGTTAAAACGTAACCTGAACCACCAAAAATAATCTCCACTTTTATATTTGTCTCTTTTTCAAATATTTTTACGATTTCTTCTGTCGCAGGTTTGCTTGCAGAACCTGCAAAAACCATTAATTTTTTATCATTTTTTGAACAAGAAATTGTAAAAATTATTAATAAAATAAAAATATTTTTTTTCATAAATTTTTTAAAAATTCCTTATGGTTTTCAATTTTTCAAAAATTAAATCTTTTAAATTATCTAAACCAATTCTTGCAACAGATGAAATAAAAATATATTTTAAATTCTCCGGTAATTCTTCTTTTATTTCTTCTATCAATTCATCGTCTAAAATATCTGTTTTGGAAATTGCTAAAATTCTGTCTTTATCCAATAACTCAATATTATATTTTTCCAATTCTTTCAAAAGAATTTTATATTCTTCAAAAATATTCTCACTATCTGCTGGAACCAGAAATAATAAAATAGAATTTCGTTCTATATGTCTTAGAAATCTTATTCCAAGACCTTTTCCTTCGGCAGCTCCTTCAATGATTCCCGGAATGTCTGCCATAGCAAAAGATTTATAATCTCTATAAGGAACTATTCCTAAATTTGGAACTAAAGTAGTAAAAGGATAATTTGCTATTTTTGGTTTCGCCGCCGAAATTACAGATAAAAGAGTAGATTTCCCCGAGTTTGGAAAACCAACTAAACCAACATCAGCAAGTATTTTTAATTCCAAAATTTTCCAACTTTCCGAACCTTCTATTCCTGTTTGTGAATATCTTGGTGTTTGATTAGTTGGAGATTTAAAATGCCAATTTCCCATACCACCTTTTCCGCCTTTTTCTAAAATTTGCATTTCTTCATTTTCTGTAATTTCAAAAAGAACTTTTTTTGTTTCTGCATCTTTTACTATTGTGCCAAGTGGAACATCTACAATTACATCTAAACCATTTTTTCCTGTTTTTCTGGATTTAGAGCCATTTTCACCATTTTTTGCAATTACATGTTTTTTATATCTTAAATGAAGAAGCGTCCAAAGTTGTTTATTGCCACGCAAAATTATATGACCTCCACGACCACCATCGCCGCCATCTGGACCTCCTTTGGGAATATATTTTTCTCGTCTTAGGTGAGAAGAACCTGAACCGCCGTTACCTGAACGAGTGAAAATTTTTATATAATCTACAAAATTAGAACTTGCCATTTTAAATTATTTTTAAAAATTCCAAAATTAAAAAAAAATTAAAAAAAAAAAAATATGAATTTTAAAATTGTGGGCAGTTGCAACCGCCTCGACGTTTTTTTCTTTTTTTACTTATCCAATACCTTAAACCAATGGCTAAACTAATAGTTTTTGGTCTAATTGTATTTATTGAAATACTTAAATCTGTATTTTTTCCTATTGCATAATCATATTCTATCTCAAAACTTAACCATTGAAATGTATAATACCATCCATTTTCTGCTTTTATATATCTATCTTCTGTTTGATAATTTTCTATTATTTGCCAATCTTTTCTGTAGCAAATGGACGTTCCAATGCCAATATTAAAAGAATGTTTCCATCGTTTCAAAATTCGTCGATTGAAACCAATGTGAGTAAAACCACTTAATTTATCCGCTCTATCTAAATAAATTCCTTGAATTAATTTTAAAGTTGCAATTCTTTGTACGAAAAAAAATTCTGTAGAAAAAACTAAACCAGGTTCAATTAACCATTTTCCATTTTCTGTTAAATTATTTTTATAAATATCAACATTTTTATCTAAAGACGCTTGCATTGCAAGAGATGAAACTTTCAAACTAATATTTGATTGTGAAAATGAAATTGAAAAAATGAAAATTCCAATAACTAATTGAAATATTTTTTTTATAAAAAACCACATTTTATTTAATTTTTTTATTAAAAAACGTTATTTTTTTTATAAAATTATTCAAAAATATAATTTAAATTTTTTTATTAAACTATTTTCTAAAATTGTGGTAATTTTTTTGCAATTTTATCTTTAAAGCGTATTTTAATAAATTTTGGCTTTTCACAGAATTAAAAAAATAAAAAATAAAAATTGTTAAATAAATCTCTTTATAAGATTTCATTTTGCAAATAAATTTTTTTTTCAAAAAAACATCAATTTTTTATAATTAAAAAAAAACGTCCAAAATTTCAATGATTTTATTTTTAATAAAAAATTTTTTTCAAAATTCGGCAAAATTTTTATGATTTTATTTTTAATAAAAAATTTTTTTTTCAAAAATCGGCAAAATTTTTATGATTTTATTTTTAATAAAAATTTTTATGATTTTATTTTTAATAAAAAAAATTTTTTTCAAAAATCGTCCAAAATTTTTATGATTTTATTTTTAATAAAAAAAATTTTTTTTCAAAAATCGGCAAAATTTTTATGATTTTATTTTTAATAAAAAAAAATTTTTTCAAAATTCGGCAAAATTTTTATGATTTTATTTTTAATAAAAAAAAATTTTTTCAAAATTTTTCAAAATTCGGCAAAATTTTTATGATTTTATTTTTAATAAAAAAAAATTTTTTCAAAATTCGGCAAAATTTTTATGATTTTATTTTTAATAAAAAAATTTTTTTTTTCAAAATTCGGCAAATTTTTTATGATTTTAATTTTGAATAAAAAAATTTTTTTCAAAATTCGGTAAAATTTTTATGATTTTATTTTTAATAAAAAAAATTTGAATAAAAAAATTTTTTTCAAAATTCGGTAAAATTTTTATGATTTTATTTTTAATAAAAAAAAATTTTTTCAAAATTCGGCAAAATTTTTATGATTTTATTTTTAATAAAAAAAATTTTTTTCAAAATTCGGCAAAATTTTTATGATTTTATTTTTAATAAAAAATTTTTTTTTCAAAAATCGGCAAAATTTTTATGATTTTATTTTTAATAATTTTTATTTTAAATAAAAAAATTAATTTTGAATAAAATATAAAAAAATTATGAATTACAATTTTTCTGATATAGAAAAAAAATGGCAAAAATATTGGTCAAAAAATCAAATTTTTAAAGTTGATATAGATAAAACAAAAAAAAAATTTTATGTTTTAGATATGTTTCCTTATCCTTCCGGAGCAGGTTTACATGTTGGACATCCACTTGGTTATATTGCTTCTGACATTTATTCTCGTTTTAAACGTTTGCAAAATTTTAATGTTTTGCATCCTATGGGTTATGATGCTTTTGGTTTACCTGCCGAACAATATGCAATTCAAACGGGACAACATCCAGCAATTACAACAGAAATTAATATTAAACGCTATCGTGAACAATTAGATAAAATTGGTTTTTCTTATGATTGGTCACGTGAGTTTAAAACTTGTGATTCAGATTATTACAAATGGACGCAATGGGTTTTTATTTTAATGTTTAAGCATTATTTTAATAAAAATACACAAAAAGCAGAGTCTATAAAAAATCTTATAAAAGATTTTGAAAATAATGGAAATTTAAAAATCAATGCTGCCACTTCCGATAAAACAGAAAAATTTTCTGCCATTTCTTGGAATAAAAAAACAGAAAAAGAAAAACAGAAAATTTTATTAAATTATCGTATTGCGTATATTGATAATACTAATGTAAATTGGTGTCAAAAATTAGGAACTGTTCTTGCTAATGATGAAGTAAAAGATGGGCTTTCTGTACGCGGAGGTTTTCCTGTTATACAGAAACAAATGAAACAATGGCTTTTGAGGATTTCTGCATATTCTGAACGTTTATTAAAAGGTTTAAAAAAAATAGAATGGACAAATTCTTTAAAAGAAATTCAAAAAAATTGGATAGGAAAATCTGAAGGAGCAGAAGTATTTTTCAAAATAAAAAATTTTGACGAAAAAATCCTTGTTTTTACAACAAGAGCAGATACGCTTTTCGGTGCGACATTTATGGTTCTTTCTCCAGAAAATGAAATTGTAAAAAAAATCACAAAAAAGGAAAATAAGGCGAAAATAGATAAATACGTAGAAGAAACAAAAAAACGCACAGAAAGAGAACGTATTGCAGACGCAAAAAAAATTTCCGGAGAATTTACTGGAAGTTATGCAATAAATCCTTTTACAAAAAAAGAAATTCCAATTTGGATAAGTGATTATGTTCTTAGTTCTTACGGAACTGGAGCGATAATGTCTGTTCCAGCTCATGACAGCAGAGATTATGCTTTTGCAAAACACTTTAATATTCCAATTATTGAAGTAATTTCTGGCGGAGATATTTCAAAAGAATCTTACGACGCAAAAGAAGGAATTTTAATAAATTCCGGATTTTTAAATGGTGAAAAATAAATTTTCGTCTAAGAGATGCAATTTTTAGTCGTCAGCGATATTGGGGTGAGCCTTTTCCTGTATATTTTAAAGATAAATTACCTTATGTTTTTGATGAAAAAGAACTCCCATTAAAACTTCCTAAGATAGATAAATTTCTTCCTACAGAAAACGGTTCGCCACCTCTGGGACGAGCAAAAAACTGGAAAACAAAAGAAAATTATCAAAAAAATAATAAAGAGCTTGTTTCAAAAGAGGCAAATGAATATTGGCAAGACGTTGATTTATATATTGGCGGAACAGAACATGCAACTGGTCATCTTGTTTATTCACGATTTTGGAATAAATTTTTATATGACCTTGGTTTAGTTTGCAAAGATGAGCCTTTTAAAAAACTTGTAAATCAAGGAATGATACAAGGTCGTTCAAATTTTGTTTACAGGATTAAAAATGAAAATAAATTTGTATCTTACAATCTTCGTAAAAATTACGAAACAAGTAAAATTCATGTAGATGTAAATTTTGTTGAAAATGATATTTTAGATATTAAAAAGTTCAAAAATTGGCAAAAAGAATTTAAAAATTCCGAATTTATTTTGGAAGATGGAAATTATATTTGCGGCTGGGCGATAGAAAAAATGTCAAAATCTATGTTTAATGTTGTAAATCCAGACGACATTATTGAAAAATACGGTGCAGATACTTTACGATTATATGAAATGTTTTTAGGTCCATTGGAGCAATCAAAACCTTGGAATACAAATGGAATAGAAGGCGTTCATAAATTTCTTCGTAAAACTTGGCGATTATTTCACAATGAAAAAAAATATAGAAAATTTTTCTTTCAATACTTCTGTGAGTGCATTTATGATTTGTGTAAATGAGTTGCATAATTTAAAATGCAATAAATTTGAAATTCTTGAAAAATTGATTATTATAATGTCTCCTTTTGCTCCGCATATTAGCGAGGAATTATGGAATTTATTAGGGAATAATAACAGTATTTCTGATGCAAAATTTCCAAAATTTGAAGAAAAATATTTAAAAGAAAACCAAATAATTTACCCTGTTTCTTTCAATGGAAAAATGCGTTTCAAAATAGAAATTGATGCAAATTTAGACAAAAAACAAATAGAAAAAATAATTTTGGAAAATGAGAAATCAAAAAAATGGTTAAATAATAAAAAACCAAAAAAAATTATAATTGTTCCGAAAAGGATAATTAATATCGTTATTTAAAAATAAAAAAAATTCTAATTCTTGAAGAATTAGAATTTTTTTTTTCAAAAACGTCCAAAATTTTAATGATTTTTTAATTAAAAATTTTTTTTTCAAAAAACGTCCAAAATTTTAATGTTTTTTAAAAAATTTAAAACAAACATTGGAGGTTCAAAAAAAACCTCCAATGTTAAAAAAAAAATTTTTTTTCAAAAAAACGTCCAAAATTTCAATATTTTTTAAAAAATTTAAAACAAACATTGGAGGTTCAAAAAAAACCTCCAATGTTAAAAAAAAATTTTTTTTCAAAAAAACGTCCAAAATTTTAATATTTTTTAAAAAATTTAAAACAAACATTGGAGGTTCAAAAAAAACCTCCAATGTTAAAAAAAAATTTTTTTTCAAAAAACGCCGAAATTTTACGAATTTTTTAAATTAAAAAAAAATCTCATTTCTCATTCCTAATTAAAAAATTATTACCATAAAATATCTATATCATATTTTTTAAATCACGGTGATGTAATTCCAAATTTTCATAAACATTTATATGAATGTACTCAAGTAATAAAATTTTTGTATTATAATTTTTAATTATTTGATTATAAAGCTCATTAATTGGAATTTTATTATTTAATTTTCCTATATTGACTTTGATTGTTAATTCCCAAAATGTTATTATGCTAATAAAAAAAATATTATCTTTTTCTAATAATATTTTTTTTGCTTTTCTGGATAAAGAATTATTATTTTCAACAAACCAAAGCAATGTATGTGTATCTAATAAATATTTTTTCATTTTACATATATTCTTTAAAATCATCTAAGGGGGCATCAAAATTATCAGACATCTCAAATGTTCCTAATGGAAAAATTCCTAATAAAGAATTTGTTTTTTTTATCATGGATATTTCTTTATTCTTTTTCGCAAAAAAATTCGTTAATTCAATTAAATTGATATTACTGTCAATTTTTTGTAAAAATATATTAACAAATAATTTCTTTTTTGCCAACTCTTGCAATTTTAAAATATATTCTAATAGATCGTCATTGCTTAGTTCATTTGTTTTATTTAAAATCTCTTCTACTTTCATTTTCTATAAATTTTAAATTACAATTTTATAAATTTTTTTATAATTTACAAAAAAATTAATATTTTTTTTAATATTTAAAACCATACTAAATTGAGCGGATACAAAAAATCATTAAAATTTCATCGTTTTTTGAAAAAAAAAAATTTTTTTTAATTAAAAAAAATCATTAAAATTTCGTCGTTTTTTGAAAAAAAAATTATAAATTATAAATTAAAAAATTGTCTTTTTACCAAAAAAATATATTATAAAATATAAAATAATTGTTCCAATTACAAATAATAATAATTGATTAACTCCAAATGCCGAGATTAAACTTCCTATGAAAAGTGCTGTTGCTCCGACAGTTAAAGCGTAAGGTAATTGAGTTTTTACGTGAGCAATATGGTTGCAAGAACTTGCCATAGAGCTTAAAATAGTTGTGTCAGAAATTGGCGAACAATGATCTCCAAAAACTGCTCCAGCCAAAACCGTAGAAACTACATTATAAAAAATTTCAAATAATTGCCATAGTTCCCCATGAAGAACCAGTAGAAAAAGCAACCATCGCCGACAAAATAAATGTTAAAGCAGGCATATAATAAGGAGAAACATTTAATTCTATTAAATTGTTCGAAATGAAATCTGCAGTGTGTAAATCCTCTGTTATATATGCTAAACTCCATGCTAAAGATAAAATTAAGATAGTAGAAAACATTAATTTAAAACCACCAATTAGACTTTCTATGGTATCTTTTAAGGACATAATTTTTTGTGAAATGGTCATAAAAATAGAAAGCACAACACCCAAAAGCGAAGCCCAAATTAATGATTTATAAGAGTTAGAATTTCCGATAATATTTGAAATTTTTGATAAAAAATTAATATTTTCATTATCCCAAACTTCTTGATTCCAACCTGTATATAATAAACCACATAAAGTTCCAAAAATAATTGTCAAAACAGGAAAAAAAGCATTATACCATTTTTCTGATAAAAATTTTTTTTTATCTATTTTGGCACTTTTTTTTATAGTTTTTAATTTTATTGCTTTCTTTTCTGCTGTGTACATAGGACCAAAATCTTTTTCTAATAAAATTAATAACAAAATAAAAATCAATGTAAAAATGGGATAAAAAGAAAATCGCAAAGAATTTATAAAAACGCTGTAAGCACTTTCTTTAATTCCTAAGACATTAATTCCGTCTTGTATATAGCTCAATTCTGCACCTATCCATGTTGTAACAAAAGCAATGGAAACCACAGGTGCTGCTGTGGAATCAACTATGTATGCTAATTTTTCCCGAGAAATTTTTAATTTATCTGTAACTGCTCGCATTGTATTTCCAACAACAAGAGTATTAGCATAATCGTCGAAAAAAATCGCTATTCCGAGTAACCAAGTTATTAATTGTCCAGATTTTCTTGTATTTGCATATTTTGATAAAAAATTTACAACACCTTTCATGCCGCCATTTTTGGTAATAATTCCAACCATTCCACCGATAAGCATAGAAAATATAATAATTGATAAATGACTTTCATTATTCAAAGAACGAATAAAATAATTATCAACAACAGCAAACAAACTTTTGAAAAACGCAAAAAATATATTTTCTTGATTATAAAAAAAAATAATAAATGTTCCAGACCAAATTCCAACAAATAAAGCGACAAAAACTTCTTGAAAAATTAAAGCAATTAAAATGGCAAAAAATGGCGGTAAAATGGAAAACCATAAAGGTATAGGAGAAATTTTTTTTTCAATTTTTTGACCATTTATTTCAAAAATAATTTTTCCTTTTGAAATAAATTTTTTCTTCAAAATTGCCTTTTGATTTTTAATTTCTAAAAAAATTTGATTTTTATTTATTAAAATTGGAAAATCTTTTTTATCAGAGATTTTTTCTTTAAAAAGAAAATGAATTTCTGTTTCTATATTTTCCAATATAATTGGAGGAAATTTTATCTCTACAATTTCTTTTTTCTGAGTAAAACTTTTTATTGAAAAAATTAGAAAAATTATTAATAATATATATTTTTTTTTAGCCATTTTTAATTTTACATTTGTGATTTTTTTATATGAAAAAACATAAATTATTTCTTAAAAATACATTTCACAATATAAAAATATTTTTTTATAAAAAAATATTTTTATATTTCATGAAAAAAATTATCAATTATTCTGTTCATTTAAGTATTGCTTGGTTGATAATTATTTTTGTTTTAAGTTCTTTTCCAATTCCAAATTTGAATATTCCAGATTTTTGGGACAGAGTAAATATTGACAAATTAGGACATTCGCTTTTTTATTTTATTTTAACATTTTTTTTATTTATATATTTTTTTTCACAAAAAAAAAGCATTTTTTTAAAAAAAAATGCTTTTTCAATATCGATGATTATTTCTATTTCTTTTGGTGGAATTATGGAAGTTTTACGCAAAAATGAAAGACTTAAATAAATAATTTTAAATTATTTTCTTAATTTGCCCATTTTTTCTATTTCTATCATTTTTGTGTCATAGTTTACAAAATATTTACCTTTTTTCATAACTAACATTTCTGCTTTATTTCCATAAGCTTTTAAAACTTCATTTCCATATTCATCGAAAATTTGGTAAAAAGTTTTATCTGAGAATATAATAGATGTTTCTATTTTTGTTAATAACAAATTAACTTCTTTTTTATCAGATTCAAATCTAATTTTTTTTGAATATTCATTTTCTTTTGTAAACTTATCTATTTGTTTTATCCTAAATAAATTTTTTCCATTATGTAAATAAATTTTTGCCGAATATTGTTTAAAATTTTCGCTTATTTCTGCTTTTACTTTATTAATTTCTACCCATTTTTTCCATCTTCTTTGTTCTATAATAAATTCAGAATTATTAACATTTCCTTTTGCTTTCCATTTTAAAACTTCATTTTTACTGTCGAGTTTTAAATTTTTTATATAAAAAATTTTTTTCTCTATAATATCATCTTCATTAATAATTGTAGGCGTACAATCTGATTTATGATTAATTTCTATTTTTAATTTGTCTCCATAATTAAAATCAAACAAAGATAGGTCTATTTCAAAAGCACTTGAATTTATTTCATCATTTATATGGTTTCCATTTAATTTAATTTCGTTTATACAAAAACCACCTTTTTCGGAAAAAAGAAAATTTGAAAATTATTATTAATAATAAAAAAATTGAACATTCTTTTTTCATAATTTTATTTTTTTATTAAAAAACAAAAAAAATGCCAATTTTTTATTATTAAAATATAAAAAAATTTAAATAGCTGGAATTATGTTTGAAAATTCAAATTCTTTTATTACTTTTCCAAAAGAAGCATCAAATTCTCTTTCGCCCCATTGCTCTACATTTAAAATGTATTTTTCTTTTTTATCGTAATAATCCCAAGAAATAAATTCTTGTGAATTTTCTCTTGGATTATCAATATTTCTATAATATCCAGTTGCTTCTTCTTCTAAATAAAATTCTATTCCTTTATAATGCAATATTTTAGGAGGTTCATTTGTATTTAAAATATGTTCTTTGACATTTTTTTCTTCTATTGAAGAGATACGAATTTTTTTTGAAATTGTTAATTCCAAATCGTCATCTTTTTCTATATGCAAATATATTGTATCATCTTCACATTCTAACTGATATTCCATAGAAAAATTATTTTTCCCCCAATCGTATTCAAAAACATCTTTAACTTCCCAAGTTTTTAAATCATAATCTATTAGAAATTTCTTTTGCAAATCTGTTATTTGCAAATTCGTTACATCGTAATGATGTTCTTTATCTTTTTTTTTGAAAAAATCGAAAATCCCCATTTTTTTTTATTTATAAAATTTTTTCAAAGGTATTTTTTTTATAGAAAAAAACATAAAATACAAAAATTTTAATGAATTTAAATTAAAAAAAAATTTTTTTTCAAAAACCGTCAAAATTTTAATGAATTTAAATTAAAAAAAAATTTTTTTTTCAAAAACCGTCAAAATTTTTTTAATTATAAAATTCGTTAAAAAATTATCGTTTTTTTTAATTTGAAAATCTTAAAAATTTCGTTGTTTTTTTGAAAAAAATTTTTATTATAAAAAAATCATAAAATATTTGTTTTTTTTGAATTTCGAAAGGATAAAAAATAATGATATTATGTTAAATGAATTCAATTAAATTGAATTTTAATAAATAAAAATATGCATAATGATTAATCATAATAAAATATTTTCAAAATGAATGATTATATTTTAGTTTGTATTACAAAAATTTTTTTCAAAAAAATACACCAAATTTTCGATTAAAAAATATTAAAAAAATGTGATATTTTTTTTTTTTTTTTTTTTATTAAAAATAAATATTACATTTGCATTTCCAAATTTATTAAAAATAAATAATTTTTTATGATTTATTTCAAAACAGATGAAGAGATAGAACTATTAAGGACAAGTAATTTACTTGTTTCTCGTACCCATGCAGAAATTGCAAGCATGATGCAAAGTGGTGTAAAAACTATAAATTTGGATAAAAGAGCTGAGGAATTTATTAGGGATAATAAAGCTGAGCCAGGTTTTCTTGGTTATAATAAATTTCCAAATACTTTATGTATTTCTGTAAACAGTGAAGTTGTACATGGTATTCCTTCTAATTATGAATTGAGAGATGGAGATATTGTTTCCGTTGATTGTGGAGTTAAATTAAATGGTTTTTTTGGTGATTCTGCTTATACTTTTTCTATAGGTGAAATTTCCGAAGAAAAAAAACAACTTTTAGAAATAACAAAAAAATCTTTATTTAAAGCTATAGAAATTGCTGTTCACGGCAAAAGAGTTGGTGATATTGGATTTACTATACAAAAATATGTTGAAAAAAATGGTTATTCTGTTGTTAGAGAATTAACTGGTCATGGTATAGGAAGAAATTTACACGAAGAACCAGAAGTTCCAAATTATGGAAGAGCTGGACGTGGAAAATTATTGAAAAAAGGAATGGTTATAGCAATAGAACCTATGATTAATTTAGGGAGAAAAAATGTTGTAATAAAAAAAGATGGATGGACTGTTCAAACTTCAGATGGAAAACCGTCAGCACATTTTGAACACACTATAGCTATTAAAAAAGGTAAAGCTGATATACTTTCAAATTTTAATTATATAGAAAAAGTATTAAATAAAAAGTAAAAAATTATGGCAAAACAACCTTCTATAGAACAAGACGGAACCGTAAAGGAAGCATTATCAAATGCAAACTTTCGTGTAGAATTGGAAAATGGGCATATTATTACAACCCATATTTCTGGTAAAATGCGTATGCATTATATAAAAATTTTACCCGGCGATAAAGTAAAAGTAGAAATGTCACCTTACGATTTGACAAGGGGACGTATAACATTTAGGTATAAAAATTAATTTTTAATTATGAAAGTAAAAACATCTGTAAAAAAGAGAAGTGCTGACTGTAAAGTGGTCAGAAGAAAAGGGCGTGTTTATATTATAAACAAAAAGAACCCAAAATTTAAACAGCGCCAACATTAATTTATTAATTATAAAAGAATTATAAATATGGCAAGAATAGTTGGAGTAGATCTTCCAAAAAACAAAAGAGGAGAAATAGGTTTAACCTATATTTTTGGTGTTGGAAGAAATACAGCAAAGAAGATTTTAGACGAAGCTGAAATAAGTAGGAGTATTAAAGTTAAAGATTGGGACGATGAGCAATTATCAAGAATTCGTACAATCTTAAATGATAAATACAAAGTGGAGGGTGAATTACGTTCGGAAGTTCAGTTGAATATAAAACGTTTGATGGAAATCGGTTGTTATCGAGGAATCAGACATCGTATTGGCTTACCTGTTAGAGGGCAAAGTACAAAAAACAATGCGAGAACAAGAAAAGGTAAAAGAAAAACAGTGGCAAACAAAAAGAAAGCGACTAAATAAGTGATTTATGGCTAAAAAGAAAAAGGTAAACGTAAAAAAAAGAGTTGTAAAAATTGAACCTATCGGTCAAGCTCACATTTCTTGGGCTTCTGCTGGAAAAATGGGTTTTAGAGGTTCTAAAAAAAACACTCCTTACGCTGCTCAGACAGCAGCGAGTAATTGTTCTAAAGTAGCTTATGATTTAGGGCTTAGAAAAGTAAAAGTTTTTGTAAAAGGACCTGGGGCAGGAAGAGAATCAGCAATCAGAACGATACATAATTCTGGCATAGAAGTAACAGAAATCGTTGATGTTACGCCTTTACCACATAACGGTTGCAGACCACCTAAAAGAAGAAGAGTTTAATTTTTAAATAAAAAATTATGGCAAGATATACAGGACCCGTAACAAGAATAGCAAGGAAATTTGGAGAACCAATTTTCGGACCAGATAAAGCATTCGAGAGAAGAAAATATGCTCCTGGGCAACATGGAAATAACAGAAGAAGAAAAAAAGAATCTGTTTATGGAACTCAATTGAAAGAAAAACAAAAAGCTAAATACACTTATGGTGTTTTAGAAAAGCAATTTGCTAATTTATTTCATAAAGCGGCAAGAAGTAGAGGTATAACAGGTGAAGTTTTATTGCAGTTTCTTGAATCACGTTTGGATAATGTTGTTTTTCGTTTGGGAATTGCTCCAACAAGAAGAGCAGCAAGACAACTTGTTACTCATAAACATATAGTTGTCAACGGAAATGTTTTGAATATTCCATCACATTTAGTTAAAGCGGGAGATATTGTTGGAGTTCGTGAGAAGTCAAAATCTCTTGAAATTGTTACAAATTCTTTACGTTCTACTAATCGTGGGCAATATGCTTGGTTAGAATGGGAGCAAGAAAATCTAGAAGGAAAATTTACAAATATTCCAGAAAGAAGCGAAATTCCTGAGAACATTAAAGAACAATTAATAGTAGAATTATATTCTAAATAATATTTATAATCTTAATTAGATATGGCAATATTAGCATTTCAAAAACCAGAGCAAGTAAAAATGATAGAATCTTCTGATACTTTTGGAAAATTCGAATTTCGTCCACTTGAGCCTGGATATGGTGTAACTATAGGAAATGCTTTAAGAAGGATTTTGCTGTCATCTTTAGAAGGTTATGCGATAACTTCTATAAAATTAGAAGGAATCTCTCACGAATTTTCTACTATTACTGGTGTAATAGAAGATGTTACAGAAATTATCCTAAATTTAAAGCAAATTCGTTTTAAACAAAAAGTCGAAGAATGTGACGAAGAAAGAGTCACTGTAAATTTTTCTGATACAAATGTTTTTAAAGCTGGAGACCTTGCAAAGTTTATAACTGGCTTCGAGATATTAAATTCTGAATTAGAAATTTGTCATCTTGAAAAAGATGTAAAAATCAATATGGAATTTTTTATTAATAAAGGAAGAGGTTATGTTCCTTCGGAAGAAAATAAACCACAAACTGATGAAATGGGAATTATTCCTATAGATGCGATATTTACACCTATAAAAAATGTAAAATTTTCTGTAGTTGATTTTAGAGTAGAGCAAAAAACTGACTATGAAAAGTTATTATTTGAAATAAAAACTGACGGCTCGATTACTCCAAAAAATGCTTTAAAAGAAGCAGCAAAAATTTTGATTCATCATTTTATGTTATTTTCTGATGAGAAAATTACTATGGATGTTGAGAAAAAAGTTGAGCGAGAAGAATTTGACGAAGAAGTTTTACATATGCGACAGCTGTTGAAAACAAAACTCGTAGATATGGATTTATCTGTTCGAGCATTAAATTGTTTAAAAACTGCTGATGTGGAAACTTTATCTGATTTAGTTGTTTTTGATAAAACAGATCTATTAAAATTTAGAAATTTTGGTAAAAAATCTCTAACTGAATTAGACGAGTTATTAGATAATTTAAAATTATCTTTCGGTATGAATATTGAGAAATACGAAGTTGGGCGAGTTCTTTAATTTTACATAAAAAAATTAAGACAACCGTTGCAAAAGCAAAAGCGCTTAGAATATTTGTCGAACCAATAATAAATAGATCTAAAGATGATTCTACGCATTCCAGAAGAATGGTTTTTAGGCGTTTGCAAGATAAATATGCGGTAAGCGAACTTTTTAGAGAAATTTCAGTAAAAGTTGAAAATAGACCAGGTGGATATACAAGAATATTAAAAACGGGTAATCGTCTTGGAGATAATGCGAGTATGTGTGTTATTGAATTGGTTGATTATAATGAAAATATGCTTGTCGTAAGAGAAGATAAAAAGGAAGTTGAAACAACTAGAAAATCTAAAAGACGTAAAAGATCTAAAAAGAAGAAATCTGAAATTACTGAAAAAAAATAATATATTCATAAAAAACTTAGATATTAAAATATCTAAGTTTTTTTTATTTTTTTTTTATGTAAATATTTATTATTGCTTAGGATTTCAAAAAAATTTTTAATAAAATATTAAAATTTTGGTTTTTTGGAAAAAATTTTTTTTATAAAATATTAAAATTTTGGTGTTTTTTGGAAAAAAATTTTTTTTATAAAATATTAAAATTTTGGTTTTTTTGAAAAAAATTTTTTTTATAAAATATTAAAATTTTAGTTTTTTTGAAAAAAATTTTTTTTATAAAATATTAAAATTTTTGACGTTTTTTTTGAAAAATTTTTTTATAAAATATTAAAATTTTGGCGTTTTTTGAAAAAAATTTTTTTATAAAATATTAAAATTTTGGCGTTTTTTTGAAAAAAAATTTTTTTTTATAAAATATTAAAATTTTGGCGTTTTTGGAAAAAAATTTTTTTTATAAAATATTAAAATTTTGGCGTTTTTGGAAAAAATTTTTTTTTATAAAAAATTAAAATTTTGGCGTTTTTTGAAAAAAAATTTTTTTATAAAATATTAAAATTTTGGCGTTTTTGGAAAAAAATTTTTTATAAAATATTAAAATTTTGGTTTTTTTGAAAAAAATTTTTTTTATAAAATATTAAAATTTTTGACGTTTTTGGAAAAAAATTTTTTTTATGAAATATTAAAATTTTGGTTTTTTTGAAAAAAAATTTTTTTATAAAATATTAAAATTTTGGCATTTTTTTGAAATTTTTTTTTTATAAAATATTAAAATTTTGGTTTTTTTCAAAAAAAAATTTTTTGAAAAAATAGTATCCGCTCATTATAGTATGGTAAATTTCAATTTTTTGCATTTTACAAAAAACGCAACAACCTTAAAATCAAAGCTTTATGGTTTTTGTTTTTTG
>NBLL01000138.1 GCA_002084355.1 Bacteroidetes bacterium 4572_128
TCTATATCATAATTTTTTAATGATTTTAAATTATATAAAATTAAACTTCTATGGTAAATTCTACACCATTTTTTACATTAATAGCATATAAATTTCCTTTCATATTTTTGTTAATTATAGTTTTTGACATATAAAGTCCTATTCCTGTACCGACACTTTCGTGTTTAGTTGTAAAATATGGGTCAAAAATTTTATCAAGAATATTTTTTCTTATTGGTCTTCCAGTATTAAAAATTTTTAATACTGATTTTCCTGTTTTATCTTTTTGTAATTTAATTTTTACATATTTATTTTTGTTTTTATCTGGTGCAATTGCATCTTTTGCATTACTTAAAATATTCAATAAAACTTGTGAATATTCGTTTGGAAAACCTTTTATTTTTACATCTTTTTTTATATCTAATATAATTTCTATTTGTAAACTTTCAAAACCACTTTCCACAAGATGCACAGTATTTTTTATAATTTTTTCCAGAGAAAATTCTTTTTCTTCTTTGTCTGTTTTAAAAAAGTTTCTAAAATCGTCTATTGTTTGAGACATATATTCTATAAGTTCCATAGTTTTTTTCACTTGTTTTTCGAGATATTTTTCATGCATTTAGAGGTTGTCTCCATTGATGAGCAATATTTCCTATCATTTCTCCCATAGCCGCTTGTTTCGATTGTTTAATTAACATGTGGTCTTTTTCTCTAATTTCTTTTATCGCTTTTTTAATTTCGTTTTCCAAATTATTATGAAGTTTTCTTAAATCTCTTTGAGTTTTAAAAAAACTCTCTACCATAATTTTAAAATTCTTATATAAAATTCCAATTTCATCATCTCTTATTTTTTTACTTTTTTTGTAAGGAAAAATTTTTATTTTACCTTTAGAAATATTTTGCGAAATTCTTGACATCTCTATAATAGGATTTGCAATATCACTTCCGAGACGATAACCTACAAATATTAATGCGCCGAGTAAAAAAATAAAAACTGGAATCAAATATAAAATTTGTTTCAAATTATAAATATAACGATTATAAAAATTTTCTCCGAAAATTAACTTCCCAATTAATTTATCATCTTTATCTTTTATAAAAATTGAATTTATATAAAAATGATTTATTGCTTGTAAATTTTCTGTAAAATTGATTGTTTTTTTTTTTTCTTTAATAAAATTTTCCAAATCGCTTGCTTTTTTGGAAACAGACTGAATTTTATTTTTTGATAAAAGTACAGAATTTACAAAAAAATCTGTTATGTCTAATTCCTTAGTAATAATTGCGTGTGAAAGATATTTATTATTCTTATCTTCTATTCGTACAATACTTACGATAACGATTTTACCATTAAGTTCTTGTAAATAAGTATATTCATCTTTATTTTTTAAAATTTTAATATATTCTAATTTGTAATTTTGAGTTGTATCATTATCTGCAGAAATAAAAAAACTATCCTTATCATTTTTATAAATAATGAAATCTTTTAAATTATTTTGCTTTTTATCTTCTTTTAGAACTTCTATCAATGGATATTTCATAAAAAATTTTAACAGATAAAATAATTTTGCATCTCTGACATAAGCAATAGATTTTTCCTGAAATCTCTTTTTATATAAGAAAATAGAATTTCTTGAATAAATTTCTTTTCCTTCCATAGAATATTTTGCTTCTTTTTCCAATTGTTGAGAAGCTATCCAGAAAGTATTTATCATATAAAGAAAAAATACCATTATTGGAATAATTAAAAAATATGCTATCATTTTAAATTTTAAAGATTTTAACAGAAGGAAAATTTTCATTTTATTTTTTTATTTTTTTATAAATTTTTTTTCAAAAAAACGTCATTTTTTTGAAAAAAAATTTTTTTGAAAAATTGTCATTTTTTTCAATTTTTTTTTTTTTTATATTTGTAAATAAAAATTTAATATGAAATTAAAAATATTTATTTTATTCTTATTTTTTTCTAATATAATTTTTTCGCAAGAGCATATTATTATTAAAAAAAAAATTTTCAAAAAAGAAATTAAGGATAAGTCAGATAAAAAAGCTTTTAAAAAAGCTTGGCAAAATATAGAAGATGGAGAATATTATTTTTCTTTGAGAAATAAAGCCGCTTATGTTTTAGCTTTGAAACATTATTTGAAAGCGAATAATTATAATTCTCATACCGCAGAATTATCTTATAAAATAGGTGCTTGTTATTTGCAATCTAATAAGAAAATCAAAAGTATAAAATTCTTAGAAAAGTCTTATGAAAAAAATAAAAAAGTTGCTGAGGATATTTTATTTTTGATGGCTCAGGCGTATCATTTTAATTATGAGTTTGATAGAGCAATAGAAAAATACAAATCTTATAAAAATTCTCTAAATGAAAAAGATCTGAAAAAAAATGCAGAAATTTTAGAAAAAAAAATTTTTGAATGTTCTAATGGTAAAAAATTTTTGAAAAATCCAGTTCGTGTTTTTATTGACAATATTGGTGAAAATGTAAATTCTAAATTTGATGATTATTGTCCATTTATTTCTGCTGATGAAAGTATTTTATTTTTCACTTCCAGACGAGCAGACACTAAGGGTGGTCAAATTGCTTCTGACGGACGTTTTTATGAAGATATTTATATTTCTCATAATTTGAATGGTGTTTGGCAAAAATCTGTAAATGCTGGAAAACCATTAAATAATGATGAAAATAATGCAACAGTTGGAATTCAAAATGACGGACAAGGTTTATTTATTTTTGACGGTTTGAAAAGAGGAGGCGATCTTTATTTTTGTCGAATGGAAGGTGAAAAATGGAGTAAACCTAAAGCTTTAAAAGGCATAAATTCTAAGGCTCATGAAGAATATATTTCTTTTTCTCCGGACGGAAAAAATTTATTTTTTATTAGTAATAATGAGGATGATAATTTTGGCAAACACGATATTTTTAAAAGTACAATAAACGAAAAAGGTAAATGGAAAAACATTCAAAACATTGGTAATGTGATAAATACAAAATATGATGAGAGAAGTGTTTTTCTGCATCCAGATGGAAGAACAATTTATTTTAGCTCAACTGGACATACATCTATGGGAGGTTTTGATATTTTTAAATCTGTAAAAGGTAAAGATGGAAAATGGTCTAAACCTGAAAATCTTGGTTATCCCATTAATACAACTGGCGATGATATTTTTATGGTTATGGCGGCAAATGGAAAAAAAGCATATTATTCTTCGGAGAAAAAAGATGGTTTTGGTGGACAGGATATTTATATTATAACTTTCCTCGGACCAGAAAAACCGCTTTTACAAAGCAGCGAAGATAATTTACTTGCGTGTTTAGAAAAATCGCTTCCGGAAACAATAATAGAGCAGAAAATAGAAATTCAAACTGCAAGATTAACAATTTTAAAAGGGATAGTTTTTGACGAAAAAACAGAAATTCCTATCGGAGCAACTATAGAAACAAATTTCATATCTAACAGCAAAACTGGAAAATATTTAATTTCTTTGCCTTCGGGAAAAAATTATGGAATTGCAATAAAATCAGAAAATTATTTATTCCATTCGGAAAATTTTGATATTCCAGAAACTTCCAATTATCAAGAAATTGTGAAAAATATTGGAAAATTATTCTTAGAAATGTATTTTTTGACACTGCGAAATCTTCGCTTCGCGATGCTTCCAAAACTGAATTAAATCGTCTTTTAAAAGTTTTAAATGATCATCCAAAAATTAGAATAGAAATTTCTGGACATACTGATAATGTTGGTTCACTTTCTTATAACGAAAAATTATCAAATGACCGAGCAAAATCAGTTGTTAATTATTTAATAAAAAATGGAATTTCAAAAAGTCGTTTAGAGTTTAAAGGTTATGCTTATGAACAAGCAATTGCCGATAATAATACGAAAGAAGGTCGTCAATTAAATAGAAGAGTGGAATATAAAATTTTATAAAAAAAAGTTTTTCCAAAAATGACGTTTTTTTTGCAATTTTTTAAAAAAAAAATTTTTTCAAAAATGACGTTTTTTTTGCAATTTTTTAAAAAAAAACTTTTTTCCAAAAATGACGTTTTTTTTGCAATTTTTTAAAAAAAAAATTTTTTTCAAAAATACGTTTTTTTTGCAATTTTTATTATTAATAAATAAAATTTTTTCCAAAAATACGTTTTTTTTATAATTTTTTATAAAAATATAAATATGAGATTATCAGATTTAAAAACAAATGAAAAAGCAATAATTACAAAAGTTCGTGGTCGTGGTGCTTTTAGAAAAAGAATAATTGAAATGGGTTTTATAAAAGGAAAAGAAATTTCTTTTATAAAAGATGCACCTTTAAAAGATCCAGCTGTTTATGAAATTATGTCTTATGAAATTTCCCTTAGAAGAAGCGAAGCAAATTTGATAGAAGTCATAACAAAAAAAGAAGCTGAGAAATTACAAAATAATTTCGAAGGAACAATTACAGATAATATTTTAAAAGTTTCTGCAAAAAAGAAAAGTAAAATTATAAATGTTGCTCTTGTTGGAAATCCAAATTGTGGAAAAACTACTATTTTTAATTTCGCTTCTAAATCTAAAGAACATGTTGGAAATTATAGTGGTGTAACTGTCCAGTCAAAAAAATCTAAGTTTAAAAAAAACGACTATATTTTTAATATTACAGATTTACCGGGTACATATTCTTTGACCGCTTATTCTCCGGAGGAATTATATGTTAGAAAATACATTTTTGATGAAGTGCCAGATATTATAATAAATATTGTTAGTGCTTCCAATTTGGAGAGAAATTTATATTTGACTACTCAATTAATTGATATGGACGTAAAAGTAATTATTGCTTTAAATATGTTTGACGAGTTAAAAAAAAAAGGTGATAAATTAAATTACAAGGAACTTGGAAAAATGATAGGAATTCCAATAATTCCAACTGTTGCGTCAAAAGGAAAAGGAATTGAAAATCTTTTTGATAAAGCTATAGAAGTTTATGAAGATAAAGATTTAGATGTCAGACATATACATATTAATTACGGACGTTTTTTAGAAAAATCTATAAAAAAAATACAGAAAAAAATTAAAATTAAAAATAATTATTTTTTAACAGATAAAATTTCTTCTAGATTTCTTGCGATAAAATCTCTGGAAAAAGATGAAGAAGTAAAAGATATTTTACAAGATTTAAAAAATTATAAAAGCATAAAAAATATTACAAATAAAGAAATTAATTGTTTAGAAAAAGAATTTTCTGAAGACACAGAAACTTTGATTACTGATGCAAAATTTGGTTTTATTTCCGGAGCTTTGGGCGAAAATCTTGTGGAAGGACGGAAAAAAAAATATAAAAAAACAAAAATTATTGATGCTTTTGTTACTCATAAATTATTTGGTATTCCGATATTTATTTTCTTTTTATGGTTAATGTTTTATTCAACTTTCGAACTTGGCTCTTATGCTATGAATGGCATACAAAATTTAGTTGATTTTATGATAGATTTTTAACAATTTTAATTAATCCATTTATTTCTTGCAGCGCTAGACTTCCAGTTTATATTTTATTTATTTCCGCTTTTTTTCCAAAAAATCAAATTATAATATTATTTGGAATTTATTTAATTGGAATATTTTTTTCTGTAATTTCGGCAATTTTTTTAAAAAAAATATTTTTTAAAAAGAATGAAGCACCTTTTGTGATGGAATTACCTCCTTATAGGATTCCAACTTTGAAAAATACAATTTCTAATATGTGGGGAAAAGGACAAGAATATTTGAAAAAAATGGGTGGAGTAATTCTTGTAGCTTCTATAATTATTTGGTTTTTAAATTATTATCCAAAAAATGTAGAATATTCAAAAAATTATGATATAGAAATTAAAAAAATTGAAAGTTTTCATGAAAAAAA
>NBLL01000010.1 GCA_002084355.1 Bacteroidetes bacterium 4572_128
AAAAATCTTAAAATTTTAGCGTTTTTTGAAAAAAAATTTTTTTTTGATTATAAATAATTGCGTTTTTTTGATTATAAAAAACCTTAAAATTTTGGCGTTTTTTGGAAAAAAATTTTTTTTTTTATTATAAAAAACCTTAAAATTTTGGCGTTTTTTGAAAAAAAATTTTTTTTTGAATATAAAAAACCTTAAAATTTTGGCGTTTTTTGAAAAAAAATTTTTTTTTATTATAAAAAACCTTAAAATTTTGGCGTTTTTTGAAAAAAATTTTTTTTTTATTATAAAAAACCTTAAAATTTTGGCGTTTTTTGAAAAAAATTTTTTTTTGATTATAAAAAACCTTAAAATTTTGGCGTTTTTTGAAAAAAAAATTTTTTTTGATTATAAATAATTGCGTTTTTTTGATTATAAAAAATTTAAAATTTTGGCGTTTTTTGAAAAAAAATTTTTTTTTGATTATAAAAAATCTTAAAATTTTGGCATTTTTTGAAAAAAATTTTTTTTTATTATATAATGATGATTATTATTTAAAAATAAAATTCAATTTTTCTAAAGATATATTTTTTGAATAAAATTCAATTTTTCTAAAGATATATTTTTTGATGCAAATTTATTCTGAAAAAATGAAATATTATCTATTTTTTTATTTTTATAGATTAAATTTTTAAAATTTTTTTCAAAAATAATCAAAATTTTAACATTTTCAAAATTCGTCCAAAATTTTAATGCTTTTTTTTTAAATTTAAATAATTGAAAATTACCAATTAATAGTACTTAAATTTTTACATTTTAGGAAATCATTTGTTTTAGAAAAATGTTTATTTCCAAAAAAACCAGAGTAAGCAGAAAATGGTGATGGATGCACAGACTCTAAAACTAAATGTTTTTCTTTATTTATAATTTCACCTTTTTTTCTTGCATAAGCACCCCAAAGCAAAAAAACAATATTTTCTTTCTTCTCAGAAATAATTTTAATTACTGCATCTGTAAAAACTTCCCATCCAATATTTTTGTGCGAACTTGCTTTACTTTTTCTTACCGTAAGAATCGAATTAAGCATTAAAACACCTTTCCATCTTTCTAAATTTCCTGATTTTGGAATTTCTTTTCCGATGTCATTTTTAATTTCTTTAAAAATATTTTTTAAAGAAGGTGGAATTTTTACATCTTCACTAACAGAAAAACATAAACCGTGTGCTTGATTTTCTCCGTGATATGGGTCTTGTCCAATGATAACAACTCTGACATCCTCAAAAGGACATTGAGAAAAAGCATTAAAAATGTCTTTTCCTTTTGGGAAAATTTGATAATTTTTATATTCTGATTTTACAAAATCAACAAGTTTATGAAAATAATCTTTTTCAAATTCTTGTTTTAAAACTTGTTTCCAAGATTTTTCTATTTTAATATCCATATAATTAAAAAAATTAAAAGAACAATAAATTAATTCACATTAAAAATTCCTCATTATTTATAAGAAGTCTTTTATTGCGTAGTATATTGAAAGAATTACCGATAAAATTGTTAAAATTAAAGTAAAAATAGGAAATTGAAAATTAAAAAATTCATCTAACTTCCAACCTCCAAAAACTCCAATTAAAATAATTGCAAACATTTGAAAAGCAATTGCAGAATATTTCGCATAAATATTTAAATTTTTTTTTGCCTTTTTATGCTGACTATTTTCTAAAGCTTTTTCTTTTTTCTTTTTTTTCATCATCATTTTGAACAGAAAAATTTTCTTTATTTTTCCCACTCATATCAGAATTCCCTGTAAATATTGCACCAGGTTCTACTGCAAGCTTACTTGTTATTATATCTCCCATAACTTTTGCTGTAGCAGATAAAGAAAGTAAATTACTAACTATAATTTTCCCTTCTATAGTTCCAAGTATATCAGCATCTTCACAACGAATATCACCTATTATAACACCAGTTTGTCCAACAACAAGTTTTGCTTTTGTTATTAAATTACCTTTTAAATGTCCCTCTAAACGAATAACTCCTGTTGAGATAATTTCTCCAATTATCTTAGTACCTTCACCTATCCTATTAAGAGTTTGTTCTATAGATTGATTTTCTACTCTTTTTTTCTTTCTTGAAAACATATTTTTATTAAATAAAATAATAAATTATTTTTTCTTTTTTAATTTAAAATTTTCCATAAACTTAGTAGTGTAATTTCCTTCTCTAAATAATTCATTTTCGAATAATTGTTTATGAAATGGTATTGTAGTATGAATTCCTTCTATCACAAATTCATTTAATGCACGTGAATCGTAATTTGGCGGAATATAATAACCAGAATAAACGTGAGTATCTACTCTAATTCCGTGTCCACCTGGAGTGTGCAAAGTTGTAATTCTTCCTGGAGAAGGTCTAAAATCATTAAATGGGTCTTCAGCATTTATTCTACATTCTATAGCATGAAACTCAGGAAAATAATTTTTTCCAGAAATAGAAACACCTGCTGCAACTTTTATTTGTTCTCTAATTAAATCATGATTAACAACTTCCTCAGTAACTGGATGTTCCACTTGAATTCTTGTATTCATTTCCATAAAATAAAAATCTCTATTTTTATCCACAAGAAACTCAACAGTTCCAACACCTTCATAATTTACTGATTTAGCTGCTTTTACAGCAGCTTTACCCATACGTTCACGTAATTCGTCTATCATAAATGGAGACGGAGATTCTTCTACTAATTTTTGATGTCTTCTTTGAATAGAACAATCTCTTTCAGAAAGATGTACAGCATTTCCATATTGGTCGCCAATAATTTGTATTTCTATATGTCTTGGATTTTCTATGAATTTTTCTAAATATAAATTATCATTAGAAAAAGAAGCTATCTTTTTCTTTCCAAACCAAACGCATACCTTTTCCACCACCTCCGGCAGTTGCTTTTAAAATGATAGGATAACCAATTTTTCTCGCACATTCTATTCCGTCTTTTATTTTTATTATTTGTTTCGCTGTTGCTTTATCTCCCATATTATCAATCATTTCTGCAGAAGGTCCTATAAATTTTAAATTGTGTGCTTCACAAATTTTTGCAAAATTAGAACTCTCAGAAAGAAAACCATAACCCGGATGAATCGCATCTGCATTTGTAATTTCAGAAACTGCTATAATATTAGGAATATTTAAATAAGATTTTGCACTTGAAGGAGGACCGACACAAACAGCTTCATCCGCAAATTTCACGTGCAAACTATCTTTATCTGCTGTTGAATAAATTGCAACAGTTTTCATATTCATTTCTTTGCAAGTGCGAATTATTCGCAATGCAATTTCTCCTCTATTAGCAATTAGTATTTTTTTAAACATAATTCAAATTGTTAATTTAATTTTAATTTAAAAAAAATTATAAATTCTTTTCTAATAAAAATAGCTCTTGTCCAAATTCTACTGGAGTAGAATCTTCAACTAATATTTTCACTAATTTACCACTAATTTCAGATTCAATTTCATTGAATAATTTCATTGCTTCTATAATACAAATTATATCACCAACTTTTACATTATCTCCTATATTTATATAATTTGGTTTGTCTGGCGATGGTTTGCGATAAAAAGTTCCAACCATAGATGCTTTAATTGAAATTAAATTTTCTTTTTTTTCAAATTTATCTACTTTTTTTCCTTCAAATGATTTCTTTTCATGAGAAGAAGAGCTTGGAATTGGAAATTGTGAAATATTAGCCATTTGGTTAGGAAAAGGCATCTGCTGAACAAATGCTGTATTTTCCAAATTTTTTAGGTCTTTCTTTTTAGGAGAATATTTTACAGATAATTCTAATTCTTCTGTTTTGATATTTATTTCGGAAACTCCCATTTTACTTAAAGATTTAACAAAATCTTGTATCTCTTTAAAATTCATCTTTTTTTTCATAAAATTATTGCAAATTTAAAAAACAAAGTTATATTTTTATTATAAATAAATAATTATTTTTGTAAAAAAAATTATTTATGCATAAAAAACAAAAAAATTATATATATTATATAATAATTTCTATTATCCTAATAACATTTTTTTTAAATTTTTTACTTGTAAATTTTGAAAGAAATGCAGAGAATGGAAATATTGACAATATAGCAAATGCTTATTGGTATATGATAGTAACTTTGACGACTGTTGGCTATGGCGATTTTTATCCTGTAACAGCTTTGGGAAGAGCGATAGGCTATTTGTATGTTCTTAGTAGCTTAGGTTTTTTGGGTTTTTTAATTAGCAATTTAACAAATAAAATTATGGAATTTATGGAAAAAAAGAAATTGGGGTATTTCGGAACTTCATTTACTAATCACATTGTAATTATCGGATGGAACGAATTTGGAAAACAAGTTGCCGAGCAAATTGTTAGAGCAGACCATTCTGTTGCAGTAGTTACAAATGATAAAGCAAATATTGATTTAATTTTAAATTCTTTTTCAAAAAAGAATATTTTTCCTTTTTTCTCAGATTATGAAAATTTCGAAAATTTAAAAAAAGCAAATATTAATCAAGCATTTTCTGTTTTTTTAAACTTTAATGATGATACAGAAAATCTTGTTTATCTTTTAAATTTTAAAAAACATTATAAGAATGTTCGATTAATTGCAGCATTAAATAACTTTAATCTTAGAGATACTTTTTTATCCGCAGGAGCAGCTTATGCGGTTTCTAAGGTAAATATAATTTCAAAATTAGTTGCAAGTTATATTTTTGAGCCAGATGCAGCAAAAATTACAGAAGATATTATGACAACTTCAACAGAAGAAGGAGATTTCGACATGCAAGAATATAAAGTCATAGAAAAAAATCCATATTTGAATAAAAATTGTTTAGAGGTTTTTACAGATATGAAAATTAAATTTAATTGTGTTTTGCTTGCTTTGAGTAGAAAAAATGATAATGGAGAAAGAATAGTTTTGAAAAATCCTTCGAAAGAAACAAAAATTAAAATGAACGATTATATAATTTTAATTTCTGACGGAAAATCTAAAGAAAGTATTATTGAGGCTTTTGGTGTAAAAGAAGGAAGATTTTAAATTAAAATTATAAGAAAATAAATTTTTTAAAATTAAAATGTTGAAAATTTGACGTTTTTTCAAAAAAAATTTTACCTATACAAACCTAAAATTTTTCCAAAAAATACCAATTTTTTGGATTTTTATATTAAAAAAATTTATTGAAAATAAATTTTCTCCAAAAAATACCAAAATTTTACGAATTTATAAAAACCCAAAAAACGTCAATTTTTTACGAACTTTATAATTTATAAAAAACATTTTTTAAAAAACAGGTAATTTTTGGGTTTGTATATCTTGATTTTTTTTTCATTAATGAAGGTTTTTAATGTTTTTTATGAAATTATAAAAAATTTATTATAATTTTAATTTTTAATTTATAAAAAAAAAATTTTTTTTCATAAATTGCATTTTTTTTATAAAACATAAATTAAAAAAAAACGTTAAAAAATTGAAAAAATTTAATAATTTTAATTTTTATATAAAAATGAAAAAAATATATTTCATAATTATTTTACTTTTTCCTTTGATTTCTTTTTCGCAAGGATACAAAATAGAGGTAGAAATAGAAGGTATTGAAAATGATACTTTAATTTTAGGTTATTATATGAAAGACCAAAAATTTGTAAAAGACAGTATAGTTCTTGATAAAAATGGAAAAGGAGTTTTCAAGGGTGAGGAAAAATTGTTCAAAGGTTTATATTGGCT
Organism: Bacteroidetes bacterium 4572_128; assembly: GCA_002084355.1. Lineage (GTDB taxonomy): Bacteria > Bacteroidota > Bacteroidia > Bacteroidales > 4572-128 > 4572-128. Next base: position 5,725 of record NBLL01000010.1, read on the forward strand.
TTACAACAAAAAAACTTTTGTAGATCTTTTAATTACAGAAAATCAAGTTTTTTCTTTGAAAACCAAATCGAAAAAACCTATCGAAAATATGAGTGTAAAAAATTCTCATCAGAATGAAATTTTTTATAAATATAGTGAATTTTCCTTTTCTAAAAGAAAAGAAAGTCAAGAAATAAGAAAAAAATATAAAGACGCAAAAACTAAATCAGACACAACAGCAATTGTAGAAAGTTTGAAAAAAATTAATCAAGAGGTAGAAGATTATCAAAAAAATATTTTGAAAGAAAATAAAAACACCTTTTTAAATACTTTTGTAAAAGGTACTATTGCACCAGAAATGCCAGAAGTTAGTGCCGAACAAAAGGAAAAAAATCCTTTTTTTCAATATATAGAATATAAAAAACATTTCTGGGATAATATAAATTTTTCTGATGTAGGAATTTTAAGAACACCATTTTTTTATAATAAAATAGTTTATTTTATGGATAAAGTCGTTCAGCAGCGCATAGATTCTATGGAATTTATTATTAGAGATATTAATGAACTTGTAAAAAAAGCACAAGCAGATTCTAATGTTTTTCGTTTTGTGCTTCCAGTTGTGCTGACGCATTATGAAAAATCTGACAAAATGGGTTTAGATAGGATGAAAGTAAATTTATATGAAACTTTTTATTTATCTGGACAAGTGCCTTGGGCAGATGATGAAATGTTAAAAAAAATGAAAGAAAGAAGCTTACGTTTGAAACCAAATTTTATCGGAAATATCGCTCCTGATATAAAAGTTGTTGAATACGATTGTGATCTTCCAAATTATATAAGACACGAATGTGAGCCAATTTCTTTATTGCAGATAAAAGCAAAATATACAATACTTTTGTTTTGGACAACAGATTGCAGTCATTGCAGAACAGAAGTTCCAAAAATAAATGAGGTATATAAAGAATTAAAAAAGGAAAATATAGATGTGGTGGTTTTTTCTTTATCTACTATGAATCCAGAATTAAATGATGATAATACTGTTAATGAAGAAAAAACGCTAAAAAAACGAGAAAAATGGCTGAATTTTATACAAAAAAAAGACCTTTATGACTGGATAAATGTTTATGATTTATATCATTTTTCTAATTACAGAGACCTTTATGACATTTCCAGTACACCAGTTATTTATCTTTTAGACGAAAAAAAAGAAATTATTGCAAAAAGAATTGGTCATGATGTGATAAAAGATTTTATTCATTTTCTCGAAAAAAAAGATAAAACGATAAAATAATTATTTATTTTATGAAAATAAATAATATCCGTTTAGTTGCTTTTCTCGGAACTTTTTCTATAATAGGAATTATTGTTGTCCAAATTTATTGGCTTCAAAATTTTTGGACAACAACAGAACAACAATTTGATAAAAATATTCAAGACGCATTAAAAAATGTTGCAGAAAATTTAATTATTTACAACGGTCATAATTTGCCAAATAAAAATCCGGTAAAAAAATTATCTTCTAATTATTATGTTGTAAATATTGGTGATTTAATAGATGCATATATTTTAGAATATTATTTGAAAATACAATTTAATAAATTTAATATTTACACAGATTTTGAATATGCAATTTATGAATGTACGAAAGATACAATGATTTATGGAAATTACGTTTCTCTTTCTAATAATAAAAATATAGAGAAAATACAAATTTTTGATTTCCAAAAGTGTGATAAATTTTTATATTATTTTGGGATTTTTTTTCCAAAAAAGAAAAATTATCTTGCTGAAAATATGTTTATTTGGAGTGTTTTTTCCGGAATACTTTTGCTTGCTTTGACATTTTTTTCTTATTCTTTATTTATTATTTTTAAGCAAAAGCGACTTTCTCAGCTGCAAAAAGAATTTATAAATAATATGACACACGAATTTAAAACTCCAATTTCTACTATAAATATTTCTGCAGATGTAATTTCTGACGAAAAAATTTTGAAAAATCCACAACGTTTATTTAATTATGTAAATATTATTAAACAGGAAAATAAAAGGTTAAATAATCAAGTTGAAAAAGTTTTGCAAATTACAAAAATTGAAAAGCAAAATATAGAATTAAATATAGAAGAAATTGATTTACATAATATTATAAAAAATATAGTAGAAAAAAGATCTAACAATTGTAATCATAAAAATTTAAAATTTTTTATTGATTTAGAAGAAAAAAAATTTAAATTTTTTGCTGATAAATTACATTTTATAAATATAATTTATAATTTATTAGATAATTCTATAAAATATAATTTTAATAATAATTTAGAAATTTCCATTTCCACAAAAAAAACCTCTAAAAATTTAATTTTAGAAATTAAAGATAATGGTATAGGAATTTCAAATGAATTTCAAAAAAAAATTTTTGATAAATTTTTTAGAGTTCCAACAGGAAATATTCATAATGTAAAAGGTTTTGGTTTAGGACTTTATTATGTTAAAACTATTTGCAATGCTCATAAATGGAAAATTATTTTAGAAAGTGAAATAAATAAATATTGCTCTTTTAAAATCTTTCTAATTGTACAATAAAAAATTATTTTTTTTTAATTATAAAATATTAAAAATTTTGACGTTTTTTGGAAAAAATTTTTTTTTTAAAATTATAAAATATTAAAAATTTTGGCGTTTTTTGGAAAAAAAATTTTTTTTTAAAATTATAAAATATTAAAAATTTTGGCGTTTTTTGGAAAATTGGAAAAAAAATTTTTTTTTAAAATTATAAAATATTAAAAATTTTGGCGTTTTTTGGAAAAAATTTTTTTTAATTATAAAATATTAAACATTTTGGCGTTTTTTGGAAAAAATTTTTTTTAATTATAAAATATTAAAAATTTTGGCGTTTTTTGGAAAAATTTTTTTTTTTAAATTATAAAATATTAAAAATTTTGGCGTTTTTTGGAAAAAATTTTTTTTTTAAATTATAAAATATTAAAAATTTTGGCGTTTTTTGGAAAAAATTTTTTTTTAAATTATAAAATATTAAAAATTTTGGCGTTTTTTGGAAAAATTTTTTTTTTAAAATTATAAAATATTAAAAATTTTGGCGTTTTTTGGAAAAATTTTTTTTTTTTAATTATAAAATATTAAAAATTTTGGCGTTTTTTGAAAAAAATTTTTTTTTTAAATTATAAAATATTAAAAATTTTGACGTTTTTTGAAAAAAATTTTTTTTTTTAATTATAAAATATTAAAAATTTTGGCGTTTTTTGGAAAAAATTTTTTTTTAAAATTATAAAATATTAAAAATTTTGGCGTTTTTTGGAAAAAATTTTTTTTTAAAATTATAAAATATTAAAAATTTTGGCGTTTTTTGGAAAAAAATTTTTTTTTAAATTATAAAATATTAAAAATTTTGGCGTTTTTTGGAAAAATTTTTTTTTTTTAATTATAAAATATTAAAAATTTTGGCGTTTTTTGGAAAAATTTTTTTTTTAAAATTATAAAATATTAAAAATTTTGGCGTTTTTTGAAAAAAATTTTTTTTTTTAATTATAAAATATTAAAAATTTTGGCGTTTTTTGGAAAAAATTTTTTTTTTAAATTATAAAATATTAAAAATTTTGGCGTTTTTTGGAAAATTTTTTTTTTTTAATTATTATTATAAAAATGAAAATTTTGTTATTCTTTTGAAATTTATTTTTATAAAAAATATTAAAATTTTGGCGTTTTTGGAAAAAATTTTTTTTATTAGAAATAAAATTTTTCATTTTTTTTTTATAAATTTTTTTTTTTAATTTTGATAAAATTTTTAAATAATAAAAAATGATACATACTTCTGAAGAAAGAAAAAGAATAGAAAAAAAATTTTCAAAATTATTGACATTAGCTAAACGTTCGCAAAGTAAAGAGAATCAAAATATTATAAAAAAAGCATTTAAAATTGCTGACGAAGCTCATAAAACGATGAGACGAAAAAGTGGTGAACCATATATTTTTCACCCGATAGAAGTTGCCGAAATAATAGCTGATGAAATTGGACTTGGTACAACTTCTATTGTTTGTTCACTTTTGCACGATGTCGTAGAAGATACTGATTACACGATTGAAGATATGGAAAATATTTTCAATAAAAAAGTTGCAAGAATTATTGACGGTCTGACAAAAATAGAAAACAAAATAGACGATACTGATAAAAATAAAATTATTTCTAAAGCAAATACTTTGAGAAAAGTTCTAATGACAATCACTGAAGATATAAGAGTTATTTTCATAAAACTTGCAGACAGATTGCATAATATGAGAACTCTTGATTCTATGAAACAAATGAAACAAATTAGAACTTCAAATGAAACTCTTTATATTTATGCTCCACTTGCTCATAGACTTGGACTTTATAATATTAAAACAGAATTAGAAGACCTCTGTTTAAAATATATGAGACCAGAAATTTATAAAAAAATATCAGAAAAGATAAAAGATAATGTAGAAAAACGTTCTTTTTTTATTAAAAATTTTTCATTGCCAATTTCAGAAGAATTAAAAAAAAGAAACATAAAACATATTGTAGATGGAAGACCTAAATCAATTTATTCTATCTGGACAAAAATGCAAAAAAAGAAAATTCAAATAGGAGAGGTTTTTGATATTCTTGCAATTAGAATAGTTTTTCAACCAAAAAATGAAAATATAGATTTGCAAAAAGAAGAATGCTGGAAAATATATGCGATAATTACAAATAAATATAAACCGCATCCAGATAGATTGAGAGACTGGATAAGTACACCTAAAGCAAACGGTTACAAAGCATTACATACAACTATAATGGGACCAAAAGGAAAATGGATAGAGATACAAATAAGAACAGAAAAGATGAATGAAATGGCAGAGATAGGATATGCTTCTCATTTGAAATATAAAGGTTACAAAGAAACAGAAAAAAAATTAAATAAATGGTTACAACAAGTTCGTATGTCTTTAGAAAATTCAAGTACAGACCCATTGACTTTTTTAGATAATTTTAAACTTAATTTATTCGCTTCAGAAATTCTTGTTTTTACTCCAAAAGGAGAGATAAAAACCTTTCCAAAAGGTTCTACGGTTTTAGATTTTGCTTTTGAAATACATACAGAAATTGCTAATAAAAGTGTTGCTGCGAAAATAAATAAAAATTTAGTCCCATTAAATACTGTCTTAAAAAGTGGTGACCAAATAGAAATGATCACTTCTAATAAACAAGAACCACAAAGAAATTGGTTGTCATTTGTAAAAACTTCAAAAGCTTTAACAAGTTTAAAAAGTGTTTTTAAAAACGAAAGAAAAAGGCATATATTTGCTGGAAGAAAATTATTAGAGGAAAGAATTATTAATGAATTAAATCTTAAATTAACTACAGATGTTTTTAAAAAAATTTTAAATTTGTACAGTCTTAAATTAAAAGATGATATATATTATGCAATTGGAAATGGAGATATAGATCTATTCGATTTGACAGAAAATTCTATGAGAGAAAGTTATACTAATGATAAATTAGAGGATATTTTATTAGTTGATAATTTGGAAAATTCATCTTACATTTTGGCTGAATGTTGCAAACCTAAACTCGGAAATAATAATATTATTTCCTACCGAGGAAAAGAAAAAAATATAATTATCCATAAACGAAACTGTAAAAAAGTTTTAGAAGATATTGAAAAATATGGTGAAAATATTATTTTAAATGTTAGATGGAGTAAGAAAAAAATACATAATTTTTTAACTCATATAAAATTAGAAGGTTTGGATAGATTAGGAATTGTAAATGATTTAACAACAATAATTTCTAAAGAGCTTGGAGTAAATATGAAATCTATCGTTTTTAGAAGTGATAATGGTGTTTTTCAAGGAGAAATAGGTCTTTTTGTAAAATCTTTAAAAGATTTAGAAAATTTAATGCAAAGCTTAGAAAAGCTAGATAATATAAAAAAAATTATACAAATTTATAATGTTTAATTTATGGAAAATAAAAAAGAATTTTTCTCTCATGAAACATCTGTTATAGATAAAAATTGTCAAATAGGAAAAGGAACGAAAATTTGGCATTTTTCTCATATAATGAAAAATAGTTTTATTGGTAAAAATTGCAATATTGGTCAAAATGTAGTTATTTCTCCTGAAGTTATAATTGGGGAAAATGTAAAAGTTCAAAATAATGTTTCTATTTATACTGGCGTAATTTGTGAGGATGATGTTTTTTTGGGACCTTCTATGGTTTTTACAAATGTAATAAATCCAAGAAGTGCAATAATTAGAAAAGATCAATATCAAAAAACTTTAGTGAAAAAAGGAGCGACTATAGGAGCAAATGCAACTATAATTTGCGGAAATATTATCGGTGAATTTTCATTTGTTGGTGCAGGTGCAGTTGTTACAAAAGATGTAAAATCTTATGCTTTGATTGTTGGAAATCCAGCTAAACAAATCGGATGGATTTCTGAATTTGGACACAGATTAAATTTTAATAATGAAATAGCAATTTGCTCGGAAAGCAAAGAATTTTATAAATTAGAAAATGGGAAAGTTAAAAAGTTAAAAAAAAATGCCATTTTTTGAAAAATTATAGATGTGTTTTTTTTCAAAATTCATCCAAAATTTCAACATTTTTAAAAATTATTTTTTTTTAAATAATATAAAAATTTTTTCTTTTAATAATCTTTTTGGAACTTATATAAATTTCAAATTTAGAATTTAATATTTTGCTATAAAAAAGTTGCGATTTTTTTAGAAATTAAATTTAATACTATTTCAATATTTTTATCAAATTTTGTAAAAGCAGCTATTTCCATTATCCCTATTGTTTCATTTTCTTTTACAATTGGAACAATAATTAAATTATTTGGAGAGCTTTTACCCATTCCCGAAAGAATTGTAATATAATTTTTTGGTATATTTTCAATATTTAAAATTTTTTTTGTTTTTGCAACTTGTCCATTAATTCCTTCTCCAATTTTAAAGTTTTTTACTCCTTCTTCTGAATAAAAAGCATAATTTACTTTATTTTCAAATTCTTGCGATTCTTTATTTTTTGTAAAAAATACAGCTTGAACAATCTTATAAGATTTTGCTAAATTATGAAATAGTTTTTCTATAAAATGAATGTAATTCTTTTCTTCTTTTAAATTCTCCAAAATTTCATCAACAATTGATTCATAATCAATTTCTTCTTTTTCCAATATTTTTTTTTCTTCTTCCAAAACAAAACTATCTTTTTCTACAATTTCCTCTAATTTTAATTTTTTATCTTTTATTGAAAAATAAAAAATTAAAATTCCGAAAATAAAAATAAGAAAAAAGCATAAAAAAATTATATCATCTGAAAATTTCAAACTATCTTCAATATTTAAATTTTTCAAAAAATTATTTAAAGAAACTAACTTAAAAAAAGTTAATATTGAAGTCAATACAAACAAAACAAAAAATAATATTCCTAAAAATTTATATTTTCCTTTCATAATATTAAAATTTAATTAATTATGCTAAAAATTTTAAAAATCTAATAATTTCATCTGTTGATAAAACTTTATCAACATTTGTTATATCCATAGCTGCAGTTGTCATAGTTTTCACTTGACATTCTTTTGGGTCTTGAACCACCGTTAAACCACCCATATTTTTTACACTTTTTAAACCTAATGCACCATCTTTATTTGCACCGGAAACTATAATTCCAATTAATTTATCTCTATAAGCATAAGAAGCTGAAAAAAAATATTCCCCAGCTCAACATACATATGATAATTTGCGGGAGCAAGATAAATATTCCCTTTTCTTATATGTTCTTTATCATTTGGCTCAATTACTGGTAATACTGATTTTATTGAAAGCGCCTCAATAAATCCAGAACGTACATGTTTCAATCTATGTAAACATAAAAAAAATGGAATAGAAAATGATTTAGGTAAAGAAGCAAGTATTTTAGTTACAACTTGAAAACTTCCTGCTGAACCACCCAAAATTATAGCTTTGTAATTTTTTTTTCTAATCATATTTATACAATTTTTTTATAGATGTTTTCATATCTATTTATAACCATAAATTTACTTATTGCACTAAAATTATCAAATTTTTCTTTTATTCCAATGACAAAATAGCCACCTAAATACAATGAATTTGTTATAATTCTTAGCATTTTCATTTGTAAAGTCTTATTAAAATAAATCATTTTATTCCTAAAAAATATCATATGAAAATTGCTGGTAAAATTTTCATTAAAAGATACATAATTTTTAAAATCTGTATTTTTTAAAAGTGATAGATGCATATAAGCTTTATTATTTCTTTTATCATAAAAATTCATTAAATTTCCAGATAACACTTTATCTAAAAGATCAATTTCTTTTAAAAGGATTAAAAAAGAATATAGCTCTTCTCCGGAGCTTACTTCTGGAAACCAAATTTTAAAACTCTGCCTATTTTTTTCTTTATTTAAAATAAATTTCATTTCTCGCCACAAAGATGGGTCTCTAAACATTTCTGTATCATCAATAGATATTTCATTAAGAAAAATTTTTTTGAAATTTTCATCTATTTTAATCTTATTTATTAAACCATCTGCATCACCTAATTTATTTTTTATAATAATTTGTTCCAATTTTCTTTTGAATGAAGTCATTGCAAAATCATTAAAATCTATTGAATAAGTGGATCTTACAGTTTTTATTATATTCCTATAATCAATTATACCTAATTTATTCATATTTTTAAATTTTAATAATTCATGATTTTTTTATATAAACAAGACCTCTTTTATTATATTTTGCAGAAGCAGCACCAAGCATACTTTCGTGTATGCCAAGTATCAAACTCCCATTTGGAAAAAGATATTTATGGAAGTTTTCAAAAACTTGATTTTGCAATTTATGATTAAAATAAATTAAAACATTCCGACAAAGAATTAAATCAAATTTTGTGTAAAAAATATTATTGCCGTTTACTAAATCATGCTTCCTAAAAAGAACTTTATTTTTTAATAAATCTTTAACTTTAATAGTATCATTTTGTTTATCAACAATAAAATATTTAGCAAAACTAACTTCTTTGTATTCTTCAAAATTATAAGGGTTAGTTTTTATTACACTGTCAAAATTTTCTAAATAATTTATATTAAATCTATATTTATAAGACCCTTTTTTTGCGAGTTCTAAAACATCAGAATTTATATCTGAAGCAAAAACATTTGCTTTATCAAATAAATTCATCTCTTTTAATAAAACAAGCATAGAATAAACTTCTTGACCTGTGGAACAACCTGCATGCCATATATTAATTGTTCGTTGATTTTTTAACTTAGACAAAACACGATAACGTATTATATGCCAAGTTTTTGGGTCTCTAAATAATTCTGTAGTATTAACAGTAATGTCTTTTACTATTTTTTCCAAGAAAATATTATCACGTCTAATTTTAGATATTAAACTATAAACATCTATTTGATTATCTTTTAAAATTTTATCTAATCTTCTCGCAAAAGAACGCTCAGAATAATTTGAAAAATTATACGATGATGCATTTTTTACTGTATTAATAAACAAATTTACTTCTTCATTAGAAATTGCCATAATAAGATATATATATGAAAAAAATATTATTTATTAAATATTTTTTAAATTTTTTTCAAAATTATAAAGATTTTTTATAAAAAAAAATTTTTTTATAAAAAATTCCAAAATTATATAATTTTGGAATTTTAAATTTTAATGCTTTTTATCGCAACAACTTTTTTTCTCTTTTTCTTTCTTGCAACAATCTGGTAGCTTCTTATATGCTTCCTCATTTTTTTTTACGTCGTCAGCATTATAACCAGCATTAGCAATTGCTTCACGAATTTTATTAATATCCGTTTTATGTGATTTATATTTTACTTTTACAATTCCTGTTTTATAATCAACTTCCGAACTTTTTATCCCTTTTTCATAAGCAAGGATTTTCTCTATTCTGTCTTTACACATACCACAAATAGCAGTTGTTTTTATTTCTGCTTCTAAAATCTTTTTTTCTTTTTTCTGAGAAAAAGAATTTTGAGTAAACAAAATACTAAATAAAATAATTCCTAAAATTTTTATTGCTCTCATAATATTACAAATTAAAATATTAAAAAAATGTTATTTTTATTAAAAATTTTTTTTTAAAACGTAAAATAAAATAAAATATTTTTTTTTAAAAAAATATTTTATTTTATTGTGAAACGTAAACCAATATAAATAATTCTACCAACTAGAGGTCCCCAAATTATAGAAGTATCAAAATTATCTCCGAAAGGTTTATCTGCGGCGATAATTGTTTTTTTTTGCCTAAAATCTGTTAAATTTTCTGCTCCGACATAAATATCCCAATATTTGAATTTTCTTGTAATTTGCATATGAAAAATATTATAGGAAGGCGAAAAATTATCAGTTTGATATTTTTCTTCTAAATTTTCTGTATTTGGCAAACGACTTTTTCCATTAAATTGAGAAGTTAAATCGAAATTCCATTTATCAAATCTTGTAGAATAAGAAAAAGTTATTAAACCTTTATAATTATTTGTAAAATTTTTATCATGTAATTTTCCATTTGATGTGATTTTTACATCGTTCCAACGGAAAGCTGTTCCAATTTCGAAAGATTTAAAAAACTTGTAACGCAATTCTGTTTGAAAACTATTAGAATAAGATTCCCCTTTTAAATTATAAAAATAAACCTTACTAATATCCTTATCTAAATCTACAATTACTTGATTTTCAAATCTCGTATGATAAAAATCTACCAAAAAAATCAAAGGCTCTTTTGTGCCAATGTGAAAATCTTTTGTTAAGCTGACACCAAAATTCCAAGAAACTTCTTCTTCTAATTCTTCCTCAAAAATTAAATCTTTTGAACTGGCAAGCAAAGCTATATTTTCAGCAAAAATATTTGCTGTTCTGTAAGCTCTTCCAGCAGAAGCTCTAATAATAGTATTTTCGTCAATGTTATATTTTGTATGAATTCTTGGCGTTATAAATGTACCATATTCACTATTTAAATCTGCTCTTAATCCAATTATTAAACTAAAAATACTATGTAAATCGTAGTTGTATTCACCAAATACACCAAAAATAGACTCTTTTCTTAGAAAAATTGAATCATTATAATTTTCGTTATAATTATCAAAAATGTAAGATGCACCAAAATTTAAATTGTGATTTTCAATCATTTTTTTTCTAAAAATTATATTAGAATATAAAGAATTTTCCTTTCCATCATAATTATTTAATCCAAAAAAAGAATTTTGCTCGTGGCGAGTAAGAGAAATCATACTTCCAATACTCATAGAATGATTTATTAAAAAACCCATTTTCCCAAACATTTCATATCTTTTAGTTTCAATTCCAATTCCATAATTATTTGTTGTTCCAAAATCTTTACTTTTATCGAAATCAACTTGTCCGCCGTCTCTTTTTTCTTGCAAAATTTTCACTCCAAATTGTGTATTAGCTTTTCCTCCAAATATTCCTTTGATTTTCCATCGATTTATAAAATTAAATTGTGACATTTTTGGCATGTCTAAAAAACCATCTTTATTCCTATCATTTTTTTCATTAGAATTCTCTGCATGTAGAAAAATCATAGTACTTAATTTGTCATTAAATTTATAAGAAGAATTTAAGTTGCCTTCAACTTGTCCCATATGATTTACATAAGAATTTAAAAATAATTTTTCACTATTTTCGGGTTTTTTAAATTCTACATTAATTTGTCCCGTTGTTGATTCATAACCGTTAATTACAGAAGACGTTCCCTTAGAAACTTGTATAGATTCCATCCAAGAACCCGGAATATAAGCAAGTCCATAAGTCGTAGCGAGACCACGAACAGCGGGCATATTTTCCATTAAAATTTGACTGTAAACGCCAGAAAGTCCAAGCATTTCTATTTGCTTTGCTCCAGAAACGGCATCAGAATAAACCATATCTATACTTGCATTATTTTCAAAACTTCCTGCTAAATTACAACAAGGTAATTTTTGTAAACCTGCTATTGTAATTTTTTCCGTTTGTATAGGACTTATTTTTGAAACATAACTTCCACCTATTCGCTCTCTGACAATTATTCCATCTAATTCTTTTATAGATTTTAGATATATTTTTACGAAAGTTTCGTTTTTTTTTATTAAAAAAGTATCGTTTTCATAAGCGATAAAACTCGCAACGAGTTTTAAATCACTATCCTGTGATATTTTTTTTATTCGGAAATTTCCATTTTCATCACTTACAACTCCTTCAGTCGTTCCTGCCCAGTACAAATTTACAAAAGGTAAAGAAACTTCTTTTTTTTCCGAATTACTGTAAACTTTTCCCCTTAAAAAATTTTTTTGAGAAAAAGAAATCGTTTGAAAAATTAAAATCAAACTTAATATTAATATTAATTTATTTTTTGACATTATATTTATATTGAAAATTTTTAAAATTATTTTTATAAAAAAATTGAATTTTAAAAATTATCATAAAATATATTTACAGAAATAATTAGAAATAAATTTGCCAAAAAGTTTTTTTGGCGGTTGAAAATATTTTTTTTTTAAAAAAAAGGAATATTCTTGAAGAAAACTATTTCTAAAAAAAAACGACAAAAAATTGAGAAAATTTTTTTTTGAAAATTTTTTTATTTTTAAATAAAATAAATCATTTTCTATTTTTAAATAATTAAAAATATTATAACAACAAAAATCAGAAAATTCTTCATGGTTTTTATCTTTTTTATGACAAGAATTGTCTTTTTTATGAAAATCTTTTTCATTGCAATTTCCGTTTTCAAAAAAATGAATATCAGAAATATTACAATCAAAACATTTATGCTCTATCCAATGAAATCCTAAAACCGTAATTAAAAAAATTACAGTAAGAAATAAAACAAAAATATTTTTTAAAATCCTTTTCATAAATTATAAAAACAATATAATTTTTAATTTATTGCAAATTAAAAAAAAATTTTTCAAAAAGCGTCAAAATTTTAAAATTTTTTATTATTTAAAAAAAATTTTTTTTTAAAAGCGTCAAAATTTTAAGATTTTTTTTTTAAAATAAAAAAAAATTTTTCAAAAAAAATAAATATTTTAACATTTTTATAATTTAAAAAAAATTTTTTTTAAAAAAGCGTCAAAATTTTAAGAATTTTTTTTTTAATAAAAAAAAAATTTTTTCAAAAAAAGTAAATATTTTAACATTTTTATAATTTTAAAAAAATTTTTTTTAAAAAATGCCAAATTTTAATGTTTTTAAATTATTAAAAAAAAATTTTTTTGAAAAAATGCCAAATTTTTTATGTTTTTAAATTATTAAAAAAAAAAAAATTTGAAAAAACGAGAAATTTTTATGATTTTTTATAATAAATTTTTTTTTTAATAAAAAAAAACTTTTTTTGAAAAAAAATATAAAAAACCTAAAAATTAGGTTTGTACGGTTGAAATTTTTTTCAAAAAAATGAGAAATTTTAATGCTTTTAAATTATTAAAAAAAAATTTTTTAAAAAAATGTCAAAATTTTAATGTTTTTAATAAATTATTAAAAAAAAAAAATTTTTGAAAAAAAACGAGAAATTTTAATGTTTTTAAATTATTAAAAAAAAATTTTTTAAAAAAATGTCAAAATTTTAATGTTTTTAAATTATTTAAAAAAAAATTTTTTAAAAAAAATGTCAAAATTTTAATGCTTTTAAATTATTTAAAAAAAAATTTTTTAAAAAAATGTCAAAATTTTAATGTTTTTAAATTATTAAAAAAAAAAATTTTGAAAAATGCTAAAATTTTCATGTTTTTAAATTATTTATTTTTTTTTGAAAAAAATGCCGTTTTTTATGATTTTAAATCATAAAAAATAGTGTGAAATTTTCAATTTTATTTTATAAAAATTTCTGTTTTTTTTTATAACTTTTTTTATATTTACAAAAAATTAATTTATATAATTATGAAAAAAAAAATATTTTTTTTATTTTTAATTTTTATTTATAAATTCAATATTGCTTATTCACAAATAGATAGTTCAGAATTTTTTCAAGAAAAAGATACTATAGACTATTTAAGTTTAAGCCTTGAAGAATTGATGAATATTGAAATAGTTACAGGTTCTTCTGGTCCTATGAATAAAAGTCAATATCCAAATGCAATATCAACGATTTCTAAGGAAGACATAAAAAATTCTAATGCTTTTTTTCTAAGCTCTGCAATGTCTGGAAAAATAGCTGGAGCACATATCGTCCATAATACAGGAGATCCTGCTGGAGGAATTTCTGTAAGACTTAGAGGTCCCAGTACAATTTTTGGTAATTCTGACCCTTTATATATTATTGATGGAGTTATTGTAGATAACAGCTCACGAAATTTAATAAATGCAATTTCTCCTATTTTTAATGTCAGAACACAAAATCGTTTAATAGATATTAATCCACGAGATATTGAGCGAATAGAAATAATTAAAGGTGCTTCTGCGTCTGCAATTTATGGTTCACGAGCAAGTAATGGAGTTGTGCAAATTTTTACTAAAAAAGGTAAAGCTGGCGAAACGAATATTACTTTTTCTACTAATGTTAATCTCAACATAATGCGAAAAAAAATTCCTGTTAATGAAGTTCTTTATGATTGGAAAAATCCAACAGATTATAATGATTTAGAAAGAATTTCTGTAGAAAGATATGATTATCAAGATTATTTATTTCAAAATTCTATGGGGATAGAAAATTATCTTTCTGTTTCCGGAGGAAATGATGATTTTACATATTTTGCTTCTGCTTCACATTTGTATAATGAAGGAATATTAAAAAATACAGATTTCGAAAGAAAAGGAGGACGAATTAGATTGGATAAAAAATTTAATGATAATTTAGAAATAAGTTTTGGTTCTACTTTTGCAGTAAGCGAGAGCAAAGATATGACAAACGAATTACATTGGGCGTGGCAATCTCTAACTGGAACAGAAGATATGTCAAGTGATGAATTTGGAAATTATCATGCTCCAGAAAACGGTGGAAGATGGGCAATGAATCCTTATGATATGGTTGATAATTATAAATATTCTCAACAAACTAACAGATATATAAATAATATTAATGTAAAATATGAGCTTGTTGATGGTTTTTCTTTGAATTATGTAATAGGTTTTGATAATTATAATCAAATTGGAGATTCATATATTCCAATAGGAAGTCCAATACCTGCAACCATAGGTTTTGCTTTAAAACCAACAGGTTACACAGAAAAATCTAATTCAAATGTATCACTTATGAATAGTGATTTAAATTTCTTATTTTTGGAAAAAATAACTAAAAATATTCATTCTGCAACAGCAATAGGTTATACTTGGCAAAAGGATATTATAAAATATTCATTTGTTTCTGCGGATCATCTTAGTCCTCACGTTCAAACGACAAATGCAGGAACTTTAGTTTCAAAAAATGATATTATTCAAGAGCGTGCTATACAAGGTTTTTATTTCCAAGAAACTTTTGGTTTTAAAAATAAATTATTTTTAACAACAGCTTATAGATTATTTGATGCTTCTTCTTCATTTGGAGATGAAAATAGATTTCAATCTTATCCAAAAATCAGCACTTCTTATTTAATTTCTAAAGAAAATTTCTGGCAAAATAGTATTTTTCTAAACAATATTAATAATGTAAAATTGAGATTAGCTTGGGGACAAGCAGGAAATTTGACTGCAATTAATCCTTATGATAGGTTTACAAATTATCAATCAGTAAGTATGGTGGAAAATACTGGACTTGTGCCATCTTATGTAAAAGGAAATAATACTTTGAAACCAGAAAAACAAACAGAAATTGAGGCTGGAATGGATTTAAGTTTATTTGAAAATCGTTTATTTTTAGAATTTACTTATTATTCTCAGAAAGTTGAAGATTTAATATTCGAAAGAAATTTAGCACCATCAAGTGGTTTTACAAAGCAAATTGTAAACGAAGGAGAATTAACAAATAAAGGTGTTGAAATATTAGTAAGAGCTTTAATAACAAAACCTAAAAATGATTTTAGATGGGATATTACTGGAATTTTTTCTGCAAATAAAAATAAAATTTTTACTGAAGGAGGTATAGTTTCGTCGTCAAATGATGATAATTTTTCAATTGTTAATGGTGAAGCAATTGGAGTTTTGTATTACACTTATTATGCAAGAAATGAAGATGGAAGCCTATTAGAAATAGACGGTTTACATTATGCTGAAATGGGAGATCCAGAAACTGGAAAACCAATGAGAGATGAAGATGGAAAACCAACAGGTGTACTGTTGAAAAAAGTAAATGGAGACCCAAATCCAGACTTTACGGCTTCTTTTATAAATCAATTTGATTATAAAAATTTTACATTTCGTTTTCAATTTGATATAGTTCAAGGAATAGACGTTTGGAATTGGAACAGACGACAATTAGAACACGTACTAAGAAGACAAGGTCCATTAAATGGAGAAGAACTTTTATTTCAAGTTCAAAAGGGAACAAGCCAACAGCAAAGTGGAAGCGGACCACTTATTAGAGAAGAATATACTGACGACGCATCTTTTATAAAATTACGTGAAATTTCTTTAAATTATAGAATTAAACCGGAAAATTATATTAAAGAAGTAAATTTCTCCATTGCAGCAAGAAATTTATTTTCAATAGATAATTTTAAAGGTGCTGACCCAGAAATAAATGCTGGAGGACAAGATAATATTGTTAGAGGTTCTGCAGTTGGAGTTACGCCTATTCCGGCTTCTTTTCATTTTGGTATTACAGCAAATTTTTAATATAAAAAATTATGAAAAAATATAAATTAACAATTTTATTTATAAGTCTTTTGCTTTTTTCTTGTGAAATGGATTTAAATAATCCAAATGCAGCTACAGAAGAAGAAACTTTAAATAGCAAAGAAGGACTTTTTGCTCTAAGTATAGGAATAAAATATAAATATTCTTCTGATGCTTTGAAAAATCTACTACCAATGTCTGGACTAACAACAAGAGAAATAGCTCTTGGTTTTCCAAATGAAAATACTAAGGAATTTCAAAAAGGGGGTGAAAATGGAATAAATGGTGAAAATGCTTGGCTTGTAGGAATTTGGAGTGAGCTATTATCTGTAAAAATTATGAGCGAAAAACTTTTAAAAAATGTGGAAAAAATAAATATGGAAGCAGATATAAAAAGTGGTTTAATTGCTTATGCAAGCTTTTTCAAAGCTATTGCAATTGGAAAACTTATTACACATTTTGAATATGTACCGATAAATTTTTCAGAAGAAGGAAACTCAGAATTTTATAATAAAGAAGAATGTATGATAGAAATCCTAAAACTTACATCTGATGGAATAAAGATTTTAGAAGAAACACCTTTTTCTGATGAATTTAAAAATGCTATTCTTGGTAAGAATTTTGATTTAAAAAATTGTCTATATGCTTATCTCGCTCGTTATAATTTGATTTATGGAAATTATCAAGAAGCAATTGATAATGCAAATAAAGTAAATATAAATTCCATTTCAATTTTTGAATATGATGCTTCAACAGCAAATCCTATTTTCCAAACTGGAATAGGTGCACAATCTTTTGTAAAAGCTGTAGATAATTTTGGTTTACCACAAAATTTACATCCTGAAAATAACGATGCTAGAATAGGTTTCTATATGTCACCAGATACTATGCTTGCTGTTGATTCTGAATTACCAATTGAAAATTTGAAAGGTTTTTTTGACGAAGCGAATAAATTTATTCCAGTTTTTTTGCCCGGAGAAATTTATCTGATAAAAGCAGAAGCTTATGCTCGTATGGAAGATTTAAATTCAGCGGTAAAAAATATAAATATTGTTAGAAAAAAGACAGACGATATTTATGGAGTAAACGCTATGCTTCCAAAATGGAATGGAAATGAAAATAATAAAGAAGAAATTTTAGATGAAATATATAAAAGAAGATCCAAGTATATAAAAAAAAACATGTATTTTATGAAAAAATTTTATAAAATACATGTTTTTTTAATTTTTAAAATTCAATTTTCATAAAAAATTTTTTCCAAAAAACGGCAATTTTTTATGATTTTATTTTTAATAAAAAAATTTTTTCCAAAAAACGGCAATTTTTTATGATTTTATTTTTAATAAAAAATAAAAAAATTTTTTCCAAAAAACACCAATTTTTTAATGATTTTATTTTTAATAAAAAATTTTTCCAAAAAACACCAATTTTTTAATGATTTTAAATTATTAAAAAAAAAATTTTTTCCAAAAAACGCCAATTTTTTAATGATTTTAAATTATTAAAAAAAAAATTTTCCAAAAAACGCCAATTTTTTAATGATTTTAAATTATTAAAAAAAAATTTTTAATGATTTTTAAATCAAAAAAAAATTTTTTTTTCAAAAATCGTCCAAAATTTTATAATTTTTAATTTCAAAAAAAAATTTTTTTTTCAAAAATCGTCCAAAATTTTAATGTTTTTTAATTTTGAAATGAAAAAATTTTTTTTTCAAAAATCGCCCAAAATTTTAATGTTTTTATAATTAAAAATTTTTTTTCAAAAATCGTCCAAAATTTTAAGATTTTTTAATTTCAAAAAAAAATTTTTTTTCAAAAATCGTCCAAAATTTTAAGATTTTTTAATTCTAAAATAAAAAAATTTTTTTCAAAATTCGTCCAAAATTTTAATGTTTTTTAAATCAAAAAAAAATTTTTTTTTCAAAAATCGTCCAAAATTTTAATGATTTTAAATTATTAATAAAAAAAATTTTTTTCAAAAAACGCCAATTTTTTAATGATTTTAAATTATTAATAAAAAAAAATTTTTTTTCAAAAATTG
>NBLL01000139.1 GCA_002084355.1 Bacteroidetes bacterium 4572_128
TATTAAAAAATAAGGTATTATGCTTCATCATCCAAAATGATTTAGTTGCTTTATTCTATAAAGCATTGATTTTTAATGCTTTAATGACGATTTGGAATGAGAATTTTTAAAAAATATTTTGAAAAAAACATAAATTTTTCAAAAAATTCTCACCATAAAAAGATTCTAAGATCCAATTTTTTTTTTAATAAAATACTTTTTTTTTATGTTATAAAAAAAATTTTTCAAAAATCGTCCGAAAATTTCAATATTTTTATTAAAAAAATTTTTTCAAAAAACGCCAAAATTTTAATATTTTTTTTAATGGCAAATTTTTATTTGAATTTAAATAAATCGCTTTTGGTCTTCTTTTATGAGAAAATTCCAAATCATATTTTACTCTTGAAAATTTTTGATTATTTTTGATAAATGTAGAAGTTTAGAACTTATTTTAAATCCAGCATTTTTAACAGCTTCATTATTAATTTGAAATTGTCTTTTAGAGTTTTTTGGTGTAAAATTTATCATACCTCCACTTTCACAAAATCCATCTAAATTATCACCAATAGTTAAAATAGATTTTTTCTTTTTTGATGATTCATTATAAATTTCTTGCACAGCAAATAGCATATCGTAAATTTTATCTTTACGTATCTCCGAAACAAAAATAATATCTGGTTCTTTATATTTTTTATTTTGAAAATCAGAGATAGAAGGATAATAAATAATTTCCCATTCTTTGCCTCTAATTTTCCTATTTTTTAAAAGCTTTTCTAAGTCTTTTTTTATTTTTGTACCACCATACAAGCCAATTACAAATTTTTTTTCTGCATATACATTAGACGGCCATACATCTATAAATTTTGTAAAACTATAAATATAAGCTGCCTTTACTTCGTATTCTGTAAAAACTTGTGCATTAGCTTTTGAAAAAATAAATAAATAAAAAAATAAAAAAATTATTATTTTAAAAATGTATCTCTGTTTTATATTGAAAATCTTTTTCAAAACCTTAATTTTTCTCAATTTAATTCAAATATTTTTATATCTACTCTACGATTTTTTCTTCTATCTTCTTCTGTTCCTATTATCCATACCAGCTATAAAAATATCTTTTATTGCTTTTGCTCTTTCATTGGAAAGTTTAAAATTCTTTATTCTATCTCCTTTAGAATCCGCATAACCTTGCAATTCAACAGCAATCTTTTCATTGTTTATCAAAAAACGAGCAATTTCATCTAAATTCTTTGCAAAATATTTATTATTATAATTTACGTCAAAATCAGATGCTCCCTGACGAAAATAAACACTATAAGTAGTAATATATTTTTTATTTACATTGATAGAATTATCATTAATTATCGTCTCTTTTTTTTGCAAAGAATTTTCTTCTGAATTTTGTAAAATTGCTCTTATTGTTGGTGCAGTTTTGATTATTTTAAAAAGTATTTTCATAATTTTCTACATATAAAGTATTTTTTCCTAATTCTTCCAGAGCTGTTGAATCTACATTTTCTATTGCTTTCTCTATGAAATTCAATAATAAATTAGAATTATCTTTTTCTTTTACATCAGGAATTTCTGTTTTTGACATTAATTTTCTTACTTTATCTGGACCTAAATCCTTAGAAGTTTTTTTTATTTTTTTTAAATATTGAAAAAGTTTGTTTCTATATCTTTTTATTTTTTTCAATTCTTCAGAATTTAAACGAGATTCTATGCCTTTTTTATAATTATCATAAAAAGAATTTTCTATTATAGTTTTTTCTCCTACTTTTTTCCCTAATAAAAATACATTCTCTAGAATGATTTTTTGAAACATTTTATAAAAATAAGTTTGATTTGGAATACGAATATCTATATTTTGTATTGTGAAATTTTTTGTTTCTATTAACATTTTATATTCTTTGCCTGGAGGTATTATCATTAAAAATTTTCCTATTTTATAATTTGGAGTAAAAATATAGTTCTCTTTTTTGTTTGTTTCCTTATTAATGACTTTAACAGATGCTTTTATAGGTTTCATATTTTTTGTAAAAATATTCCCATTTATCATACTTTGTTCTATTGACGATTTTAAATCTATAAAGAAAATTTCATGATAATTTGGATTAGATTTTTTTACAGAAGACAAATAAGCACTATTTTCTGAATCAGAAATTACATAATACAAATTATCTTGTGGAGTATTAATTGGGTAAGATAAATTTTCTGCAAGTTCGAATTTGTCATTTTCTAAAATTTTTGATTTAAAAATATCATAGCCGCCCATAGTATTATGACCTTTAGAACTAAAATAAATTGTATGCGAATTAGAATGAACAAATGGAGCATCTTCATCATAAGAAGTATTTATATTTTCACCAAGATTAATTGCTTTACTCCATTTATTATTTCCTAATTTTTTTACTTTATAAATATCTTTTCCTCCATATCCTCCTGGTCTGTCACTTGAAAAATAAATTTCATCTCCTTTTTTATTAATATAAATTTTCCCTTCCAAATATTTAGAATTTACATTAGCGTCTAATTTTTGCAAAAGTCCAAAACTATTATTTCTTTTTTCACTAAAATAAATATCTGCTCTTTTTTTTTCTTTTTTTTGAAAAAATAAAATATTCCCATCGTAAGAAATTCCTGCAAGAGAAATGGAATTTATGTCTATTTTTTTACCAAGATTTATATTAATTGTTTTTGACTTTTTCCAAATACCAATTTCTTTATGTGAAACTTTTATTTCTTTCTCTCCACTTTTTGAGTTTAAAGCGATAAAATACATAACATTTAAATCAGGCAAAATAATTGGATTATAATCAGAATTTATCATGTTTAATGGCATACTAATATTTCTTAAATTTTCGAGATGTATTGATGGTTTTCTTGATATTATTTTTTCGGCAGATTTGCAAATCTCTATCATTCTTATAGAGAATTTATAATTCTCATTTCTTTTGGAAACACGTTTTTGAAAAACATTTAAAATTTCTATTGCTTTTTTAAATTGATAATCTGAATGATATAAAATCGCTAATTCTATGTAAGCTTTATTTGGAAATTTATAAAGATTTTGTTTAATTATTTTTTCCAAAAAAGGAATAGCTTTAAATCTTTCCTGAGCTTCAAAATTAATATAACAAACACTTATTTTATATTTTATTTCTAATAATATTTTTTTTATTTTATT
Organism: Bacteroidetes bacterium 4572_128; assembly: GCA_002084355.1. Lineage (GTDB taxonomy): Bacteria > Bacteroidota > Bacteroidia > Bacteroidales > 4572-128 > 4572-128. The sequence goes on from NBLL01000139.1 coordinate 3,164, forward strand.
GTTATTTGTTTTAATTGTATCAAAATATAAAAATAAACTTAAAGCTTTGCTATACTTTTTTTTATTGAATTCATTTATTGCTATTTTATAATTTTTTTGTAAAATCGGATCTGAAAATTGTGAATATAATTTTTGATTTTGTAAAAACAAAAAAACAAATAGAATAAAAAGTTTATAAAATATTTTTTCTTTCAAAATCAGATTTTTTTATGTATATATTATTTATACAAAAAAAATATATTTTTATACAAAAAAAAATTTTTTTTGAATTTTTATCAAAAAAAAAATATTATTAATAATATAAAAAAGTTTTTATATAAAAAAATTAAAAAAAATTAAGTTATGAAAACAATATTAGTTACCGGTTCAAATGGACAGCTTGGAAATGAAATAAGAAATTTATCTATTTTTTGTGATTTTTTTAATTTTATTTTTACTGATTTTAAAGAATTAGATATAAGTAATTTTAAAAATTTAGAAAAGTTTTTTGCTAAGAACAAAATAGATTTTTTAATAAATTGTGCCGCTTATACAAATGTTGATAAAGCGGAAAGCGAAAAAGAAAAAGCATTTTTAATTAATGGAAAAGCAATAGAAAATCTTGTAAAAATGTGTGAAAAATATAATTGTAAGCTAATTCATATTTCTACTGATTATGTTTTTAATGGTAAAAATTATTTTCCTTATAAAGAAGATCATAAAGAAAATCCAAATTCTGTTTATGGAAAGAGTAAATTGGCTGGAGAAAAAAAAATAATAAATTCTAATATAGAATATATTATATTAAGAACTTCGTGGCTTTATTCTTCTTATGGAAATAATTTTGTTAAGACAATTTTGAAATTGGCAAAAAAAGTTGAAAAATTAAGTGTTATTTTTGACCAAATTGGAACACCAACTTATGCTGGAGATCTATCAAAAGTTATTTTTCATATTTTGAAAGAAAAAATTGAAGATAAAAAAAATTTTAAAAAAGGAATTTATAATTTTTCTAATGAAGGAGTTTGCAGTTGGTTGAAATTAATTCCAATAGAAACAAAGGATTTTTCTAGTATAGCAAAAAGACCGCATTACAGTGTTTTAAATAAATCAAAATTAAAGAAAGAGTTTGATTATGAAATTCCACATTGGAAAGATAGTTTATTAAATTGTTTAAAAACAATGAGATAAAAAAAATTGCGAAAAAATTTCAAAGATACAAACCCAAAAAATTACCTGTTTTTTTGAAAAAGTTTTTTATAAATTATAAAATTCGTAAAAAATTGACATTTTTTGGAAATTTTTTTTATAAATTCGTAAAATTTTAGCGTTTTTTGGAAAAAATTTTTTCAAAAAAAACGACAAAATTTTATGATTTTTTATAATTAAAAAAAAATTTTTTTCAAAAAATCGTCCAAAATTTTAACATTTTTCAATTTCAAAATAAAAAAAATTTTTTTCAAAAAATACCCAAAATTTTAATAATTTTAATTTCGAAATAAAAAAATTTTTAAATACAAAATATATTTTATATTTGTCTTTTTATTAAATTTAAATAAATATGGTTTTCAGGAAGTTATCAAACAAATGTCTGGATTAACAAATCATGAAAAATACAAATTGGATTTTATTTTTTATATCCAAATTAGAAAAGAAGAAAAAAAATTATTTGGTTTTATGAAGGAAATGAAAAATTACCAAAAGAAATAAGAAGTTTTTTAGAAAATGAAAATGAAAAAATTGTATTTTCTATGGTTTCTTTTTTTGAAATTTCAAAAAAAATAAGTATTGGTAAATTAAAATTAAAAGAAAATACATCTAAATTAATAGATAAATGCAAAAAACATTGGAATATTAAAAACATTTTTACAAAAAAAGAATTACAAATTTACGAAAATTTACCTCTTCATCATAGATATCCATTTGACCTTATTTTGATAATGACAATAATAATAATGGATAGAAATTTTAAGAAATATGATATTGATATTTTTTCATTTTAATTTTTTCAAAAAAATGACCAAAATTTTAACATTTTTTAATTTTTATTAAAAAATCATTAAAATTTTGGACGAATTTTGAAAAATTTTTTTTAAATCATTCATTTTACATTCCACATTCCTCGTTATTCATTACACATTAAAAAGTTACTCCAGCTCTGATCCCAACGGTTTTAATTGTTTCTTTTTTACCGCTAATTTTTCCGTCTCCATTTTTATCTTGAAATGTGTATCTATAATCAAACCCTAAATCTACTCCTCCCAAATTATACGAAATAATATACCCCATCATTGTGCTTGGTGTTTTCAGTTCTTGAAAATCTTTTACATTGTTTTGATAATAATAAGCTTTTGCAGTAGAAATTTTTGGAATAATTTTTTTACCCAATCCTAATTCGGCTTTTATAGATCTCATATTTTCACCTCCGCCACGCAAATCTTGATAAGAAATATCAGCAATAACGAAATTTAACAAATTAAAATTTATTCCAGCAAAATAACCTTGCATTTTATTTTCAATTTTTTCTAAGCTTTCTTTTTTTGTTTTAACAATTAAACTTCCATCTTTTTGTCTTTCGAAATATGCTCTTTCCAATTCATATGTAAAATCATAATATCCATACAAAAATTCTTTTGATTGTTTTCTATATTCTGCTCTTAATTGAATAAAATTTCCTATTCCAAAACGTACACCGGGAAAAGTTAAACCCCAACCGTGTCCAAGAATGTGAGAAATTTGAGTGTAAATGTCAATTGAAATTTTATCATTTTTAAAAATCGGATAACCAGCATCTAAACTAACAACCATCGATTGTGAAGTTTCTTTATTCATATCAAATAAATCCTCTCGCTCTGTGGAATCTAACAATTCTTTTTCTATTAGTTCAGAAATAGTATAATTACTAACTTCTTTACTTCTATATTCGTCAATTTCAGTAACTAAATTTTTGTCATTTGGAAAAAAATCTATATCATCAGCAAAACCATCTTCGTCTTCGTCGTTCAAACCATTATATTCGTTCAAATCTGTAACTACCGTTGCACCAATTTCTAAATCACCAAGAATTTTATATGCAACTCTTGTACCAATTAAAACTGAAGGATTTTTCTTAAAAAGCTCTTTGAAATCATTAAGGAATATTTCTGTTTTAAAATCATTCATTTCAAAAGATGTTTCCATTCCGATACGTTTTTCCGCAGGATATTCTATCATATTTGAATAACCGTTTACAATATTTGAATAGCCAAGATAAGTATAATCTAAACCACCAATTTTTATATAAAATGGATCATTTTTTTTCCCCCATCTTAAATAATAAATTTTATCTAAATAATCTTCCCACTCGTCCCAGTCTTCTTTTCGGATTTCTCCATCAGCATCTATATATAATTGTAAATCTAAACCAAAGCCAAATTTCCCCAAAGGAAAATCTCCTCTAATTCCAATTTGTTGATAATTTTCTCCATTTATAGTTGTTGCACCGACAACTGCTGTTCCGGAAATTTTTTCCTTTTCCTGAGAAAAAGCTTTGTGAAAGTATGAAAAATTTAAAAAAATTAAAAATAAATAAATTATTTTTTTTTTCATTAGAAAATATTTTTATTAAAAAATTACAATTTATTAAAAAAATCTATTTTTTTTAATAAATTTTTTTTATTTAAAATTCATAAAAAAATTGCGTTTTTTGGAAAAATTTTTTTATTTAAAATTCACCAAAATTTCAATATTTTTAAATTTCAAAAAAAAAAAAATTTTCAAAATTCATCCAAAATTTTAATATTTTATTAAAAAAAATTTTTCTCCAAAAAACCCAATTTTTTTACGTTTTTTTAAATTTTTATTAAATTAACATAAGGTTTTTTGCCAGCAAAAACTATTGAAACTTTAATGATATTTTTTTCGGGAATTTTATTATCTAATAATTCTAA
>NBLL01000011.1:0-4563 GCA_002084355.1 Bacteroidetes bacterium 4572_128
AAATTCGTCCAAAATTTTAATGTTTTTAAATTTCAAATTAAAAAAAAATTTTTTTTCAAATTCGTCCAAAATTTTAATGTTTTTAAATTTCAAATTAAAAAAAATTTTTTCAAAATTCGTCCAAAATTTTAATGTTTTTAAATTTCAAATTAAAAAAAAATTTTTTTCAAATTCGCTCAAAATTTTACGATTTTTTTTATGAAGAATGTTTTAATAAGGAATTTGAATAAAGATTTTGTATAATTTTTTATTCAAATTCCTCATTTTTCATTATTTTACAGTATTGTTTTACAGCTTTTAGATTTATGAATATTTGTTTTAATTCTTCTATTTTACAAGAATTAAAAGAATTAGATTCGTGGAATCTATATTTTTTATGGTTAATTTTTTCTAAAATAACAAAATTCCATAATTTACCAATATTATATGCACCTCTTATTTTTTTTATTTTATTGATTTCTATTGCTACAGCCATTTGTGCTAACAGTTGTCCTTTTGGATGTTTTGGAACGGCGAATGATTTTTTAAATTCTTGAATGAAAAAAAATGGAACTTCTGGCTCTTCTGTTCCTGAAGCAATCATAAAATCTAAAATTCCACCTATTTTATGTCCATTTAAAATTCCTGAAATTTCTGGCTGTAACCATTCTCGATAATTTTCACCATAGAAATCTACTAATTTTAAAATTGGATTAATAAAATGACCGTAATTTTTATTAATTTAATAAGAAATTTTTCGTCATATTTATTAATTTCAAATTTAAAATCAAACCATTCATTAAAAATTTCTCTGCTTCGCACTTGTTTAATGTCAATAATTTCTTTTAGAATTTTATAAGAAATATTTGAAAATTTTATATAATTTTTTTCCATAATTTTTATAAAAAAATTTATTCGCAATATAATTAAAAATTTAAATTAATAGCATTTTTTTTTGATTTTTTTGAAAAATCAGTTTTTTTAAAATTTTTTAAAATTTAAAAAAAAATGGCTCAAAAAAAGCAAAATTTTTATGCTTTTTATCTTTTTATTCTGTATTCTACAAATAAATATAATAATAAAATTATAGCTAAAAAACCAAATATTCGTCCTATAAAATCTCCCCAAATTGTATAAAAAGTAATTTTAGAATTTGTATTAATATTAAATCTTATAGCATTTCTTTTCCACCATGAAGTTTTTTTTAAAATTTCGCCCTTTTGATTTATAAATGCAGAAATTCCATTATTTGCTGAGCGTGCAATACTTCGGCGAGTTTCTATTGCCCTTAATCTGGCATAACTTAAATGTTGTTTATAAGCTTTACTATCAGACCACCATCCATCATTTGTAATTATACAAATAAAATTTCCTCCATTTTTCATATAATTTGTTACAAATTCTCCAAAAATAGATTCATAACAAATAACCGGAGCAATTTTTATTTCGTCATTTTTTGATAAAAAAACACTTCTAATTTTTTGTTTTCCAAGAGTTCCAACAGTTCCGCCCATATCTAAGGCAAAATCTTCTAAAAAAGCAAGGTATTTAATAAAAGGCATTTTTTCTACTTTTTTATTTTTCTACTAATATTTGTTTTTTCTTTCACTTCTTTAAAAAGCGTTATTCCAGTTATAAATTTTAATTTTGGATATCTCTTTATGAGATTTCTTATCAAAATAATTCCATTATTACTTTCAATTTTTTTCTTCCAAATTCCATTAGGAAAAGCTGTTTCCGGAGCAATAATATAATCTGTGTTTTTTGTAATCAAAGAATCAGATAAATTTAATAGGACTTCAATTTGTTCTAAATCTGTTAAATTATCAAATTTTTCATTATAAGGGTCAATATTTGGCTGTAGAAGAATAATCTCTTTTGGATTTTCAATTTCATTATAATTATAAAATTTATATAAAGAAAAAGAAATCGGAAGAATAATTATTATTAATAAAATTATTAAATTTTTAAAAAATAATTTTTTTGATAAAAAACTTTTTAAAGTTTTAAAAATCAAAATATTAACTATTAAAATCCAAAGTGAACCGCCACTTATTCCTGTATATTCATACCATTGAATAAATTTAATATCGTTTGCAAAAGCATTTCCAAGATTTAGCCATGGGAAATCTAATTCCCAATTAGATAAAAAATATTCAAATCCTATCCAAGAAAAAACCAATTGAAAATGAGCATAAGAATTTCCAAATTTTCTATTGGCAAGATGATAAAACCAAAAAATTAATGTAAAATAAAACGCTCCAAGCAAAATGGCAACCATTCCGCCAAAAACAGTAGCATAAGAAATCCAATAAATACTTATAATATTCCAAGTTAAAAAGGATAAAAAAGAATATGTTAAAATTCTTGCGGAAAGAAATTTATATGAATTTTTTTGAAAATGCTCTTCTATAAAAAATAACGGCAGAAAAGAAAAAAAAATCACAAAAGAGAAATCTAAACTTGTCCATGGAATAGATAAAAAAATTCCTGTTAAAATAGATAAAATATAAAAATATTCTTTTTTCATAAAAATTTAAATTAAAAAAAACGATTTCTTATAAAAAATTTTTTTTCAAATAAAAAAAATTATTTTTGTATAAATTTTTTATTTATTTATAGGGATTTAAAAATGAGTGATTTTATAGTTTCAGCGAGGAAATATCGACCTATTACATTTGATAATGTAGTTGGTCAATTGTCAATTACAACAACTTTAAAAAATGCCATTGAAAATCAAAAACTCGCTCACGCTTATTTATTTACTGGACCGCGTGGAGTTGGAAAAACCACTTGTGCAAGAATATTTGCAAAAACTATTAATTGTTTCAATTTAGACGAAAGCTTTGACCCTTGTAATGAATGCGAATCTTGTTTATCTTTTAATAAAAATCGTTCTTATAATATTCACGAATTAGATGCTGCTTCGAATAATTCTGTCGAAGATATTAGAAGTTTGATTGAACAAGTCCGAATTCCTCCGCAAGTTGGAAAATACAGTGTTTATATTATTGATGAGGTTCATATGTTATCTTCTGCTGCTTTTAATGCTTTTTTAAAAACTCTGGAAGAACCTCCTCCTCATGTTGTTTTTATATTAGCAACAACGGAAAAAAATAAAATACTTGCAACCATTTTATCTCGTTGTCAAATTTTTGATTTTAATAGAATTACAGTAGATGATTCTGTAGATTTTTTATCAAAAATAGCTATTAAAGAAAAAATAGAAGTAAATTTAGAAGCATTGAATGTCATCGCACAAAAAGCTGACGGTGCAATGCGAGATGCACTTTCTTTTTTCGACCAGATAGTTTCTTTTTCGGGAAAAAAAATTTCTTATCAAAATGTAATAGATAATTTGAATGTTTTAGATTACGATTATTATTTTAGATTAACAGATGCTTTCGCAGAAAATGACATTCCAAGAGCATTATTAATTTTTAATTCAATTTTGGAAAAAGGTTTTGACGGACATCATTTTATAACTGGTCTCGGAGAACATTTTAGAAATTTGCTTGTTTCAAAAGATAATAAAACCTTAGAACTTTTAGAAGTTGGAGCCAGCATAAAAGAAAAATATAAAAAACAAGCGAATAATTCCAGCGTAAATTTTCTTTTCAAAGCATTACAAATCAGCAGTAATTGTGATATTAACTATAAAAACAGTAGGAATAAAAGGCTTCATATAGAATTGAGTTTATTGCAAATGTGCGATATTTTAAAACAAAAAGAAAAACAAGAAATTATTAAAAAAGTTGTAAATGAAAAAAAAGAAAAATTAGAAAATGAAAAAATTGTAAATGAAAAAAAAGAAAATTTAGAAGATAAAAAAATTGAAATTAAAAAAATTGAAATTAAACAAAATGAAAAAATTGAAATTAAAAAAGAAGAAGAAAAAAAACCGAATATTAAAAAAAGTAAATTAAGCTCTTTAATTAAAAAGCGTGAAGAAAAAAAGTTAAAAAAAATAAGCGATTTTGAAGAAAAAAATATTTCTGAATTGGAAATAAATAAAGATTTTAATGAAAAAGATATAAAAAATAATATAGAAGAATTTGCAAATTCTATAAAAGAAGATGAAAATTTAAATGTTATTTTAAAAAGCATTAATCCAGTTTTAAAAGAAAATTTTTTAATAGAATTAAATGTAAACAGTAATATAGCAGAAAAAAGAGTGAAAGAAAAACATAATAAATTATTAGAATTTTTTAGAAGAAATTTAAAAAATAATAAAATAGAATTAAATATAAAAATTATAAAAAATATTGAAAAAATATCACAAAAACGTTTATCTAAAATTGATAAATATAATTATTTGAAAAATAAAAATCCTAAAATTTCTAGTATGAAAAGTATGTTTGATCTTGGATTTTAAATTTATAAAAAAAAATTTTAATTATTTGAAAAATAAAAATCCTAAAATTTCTAGTATGAAAAGTATGTTTGATCTTGGATTTTAAATTTATAAAAAAAAATTTATTAAAAAAAAATTTTTTTTCAAAAAAACGGCATTTTTTTAATGATTTTAATTTATTAAAAAAAATTTTTTTTCAAAAAAACGGCATTTTTTTAATGATTTTAATT
>NBLL01000011.1:4575-22436 GCA_002084355.1 Bacteroidetes bacterium 4572_128
TTTTTTTCAAAAAAACGGCATTTTTTTAATGATTTTAATTTATTAAAAAAAATTTTTTTCAAAAAAACGGCATTTTTTTAATGATTTTAATTTATTAAAAAAAATTTTTTTCAAAAAAACAGATTATGATTCATCGTCCACGATGATTTTGTGTATATTAAATGAAAACATTTAAAGTATTGATTTTTAATGTTTTAAAAAAACAGAATCATGGAAGTTACGAACGATGAATCATAATACCTTATTTTTAATAAAAAAAATTTATATTTCACAAAAAGGTTCTAAGAGCCAGTTTTATTTATAATAAAATGTACACTTTTATGTTAAATTCAAAATCTATTCAAATAGTTTGATATTTTTAAAAATATATAATAAATATTATAAATAATAAAAATTGAGCAAATACAAAAAATACCTTTTTTAAATTATAAAAATTTAACGTTAAAAAAAAAAATTAAAATTCATAATTTTTTGTATTTTTACAAAAAATTATTAATCATTTTTTATAAAAAATTTAAAAAAAATGGCATTTGATAAATTTGTATTGCGTCATAATGGAGTTCGTGAAAATGAAATTCCTAAAATTTTAGAGAAAATAGGTGTTTCATCGGTAGATGAATTGATAGATTTAACTGTTCCTGCTTCCATTCGTTTGCAAGAAGATTTAAAATTAGAATCTGATATTAGTGAGTATGAATATTTTAAATTGATAAAAAATATTGCTTCCAAGAATAAAATTTTCCGAACTTTTATTGGACAATCTTTTTATGAAAGTGTTTTGCCTGCTGTTATTCAAAGAAATATTTTAGAAAATCCAGTTTGGTACACTTCATATACGCCTTATCAAGCTGAAATTTCTCAGGGTCGTCTTGAAGCTTTATTAAATTTTCAAACTGTTATTACTGATTTAACAGGAATGAAAATTGCGAACGCTTCTTTGCTTGACGAAGCAACTGCCGCTGCCGAAGGAATGATAATGTTATTTAATGCTCGTAAGCGACCAGCAATAAAAAAAGGTGTAAATGTATTTTTTGCTGATAAGAATATTTTTCCACAAACTCTTGATGTTTTAAAAACTCGTGCCGAATCTTTGAATATTGATTTACAAATTGGAGATTTTAAAAATTTCAAATTTAATGATAAAGTTTTTGGTTCTATTTTACAATATCCAAATTCTAATGGAGAAATTATTGATTATGAAGGTTTTACAAAAAATGCTCATAAGAATAAAGCTGAAGTTGTTGTAATTGCAGATATTTTAAGTTTAGCAATATTAATTCCGCCAGCGGAATGGGGAGCAGATATTGTTGTTGGTTCTACTCAACGTTTTGGTATTCCTATGGGTTATGGTGGACCTCATGCTGGATATTTTGCGACGACAGAAAAAAAGAAAAGAAATATTCCGGGTAGAATAATTGGAATATCTAAGGATAAAAACGAAAAGAAAGCTTTTCGTATGGCTCTTCAAACTCGTGAACAGCACATAAAAAGAGAAAAAGCCACTTCAAATATTTGTACTGCTCAGGCATTATTAGCAACTATGGCTGGAATGTTTGCTGTTTATCATGGTGAAGATGGAATTAAAAATATTGCAAATGATGTTCATCGAAAAGCAGGAATTTTAAGTGAAGAAATTGAAAAATTAGGATATAAGCAATTAAATAAAAGTTTCTTCGACACTTTAAAAATAGAAATTCCTGAGAATATTTCTTTGAAAAAAATTAAAGAAATTGCATTAGAAAAAGAAATTAATTTTTATTATCCAATTGATAAAAATTTAATGATTTCAATAAATGAAACGACTTCTATAGAAGATATTAATGATATTTTAGAAATTTTTTCTTTTGGAAAAAACTTTAAAAAAATTGACAAAATTAAGGAAAAAAATTTTTTCGAAAATAAATTTTCAAGAAAAAGCGGATTTTTAAAATCTGATGTTTTTAAAATGTATCGTTCGGAAACAGAAATGATGCGATACATAAAAAAATTAGAACGCAAAGATTTTTCTCTTACACATTCGATGATTTCTCTTGGTTCTTGCACTATGAAATTAAATGCTGCTGTTGAAATGCTTCCTTTGAGTTGGGCGGAATTTGGAAACTTGCATCCATTTGTTCCTACTGAACAAGCAATGGGTTATCAACAATTATTTAAAGAATTAAAAGAAGATTTAAAAGCTATTACAGGTTTTGACGATATTAGTTTTCAACCAAATTCTGGAGCTTCAGGTGAGCATACTGGTTTATTAATTATAAAAAAATATCACAAAAGCATAGGACAAAAAAATAGAGATATTGTTTTGATTCCTTCTTCGGCACACGGTACTAATCCTGCAAGTGCAATTATGGCTGGATTAAAAGTCGTAATAGTTGATTGTGATGAAAATGGAAATATTGATGTAGAAGATTTAAGAAAAAAGGCGGAATTACACAGCAATAATTTGTCTTCTTTTATGGTAACTTATCCATCTACACACGGCGTTTTCGAGAGCAAAATTATGGAGATGAATGAAATTGTTCATAAAAATGGCGGTCAAGTTTATATGGATGGAGCAAATATGAATGCACAAGTTGGTTTAACTAATCCTGCAAAAATAAATGCTGACCTTTGTCATTTGAATTTACATAAAACTTTTGCTGTTCCACACGGCGGAGGTGGACCTGGCGTTGGACCTGTTTGTGTTGCAAAACATTTATCTGAGTTTTTGCCTAATCACACTTTTGTAAAAACTGGTGGTAAAAATGGAATTTCTGCCATTGCTTCTTCGCCTTATGGAAGTGCAAGTATTTTGATGATTTCTCATTCTTATATAAAAATGCTTGGTGCTTCATCTTTGAAAGAAGTAACAAAAATGGCTATTTTAAATGCTAATTATTTAGCATCTTCTTTGAAAGATTATTTTAAAATTCTTTATACAGGTGAAAATGGAAAAGTTGCTCACGAAATGATACTCGATTGTAGAAGTTTCAAAAAAATTGCTGATATTACAGAAGCAGATATTGCGAAAAGATTAATGGATTATGGTTTTCATGCTCCAACTTTATCTTTTCCCGTTCACGGAACTTTAATGGTTGAACCAACAGAAAGCGAAAGTTTACAAGAATTAGATAAGTTTATAGAGGCAATGATTTCAATTTATAATGAAATTATGGAAATAAAAGATGGTAAAGCAGACAAAATAGATAATGTTTTAAAAAATGCTCCACACACAGCCGAAACACTTATTTCCGATAATTGGAAACATTCTTACAGTAGAGAAAAAGCGGCTTACCCATTAAAATGGATAACAGAAAATAAATTTTTTCCGGCAATTAGTCGTATTAATGATGCTTTTGGAGATAGAAATTTAGTTTGCTCTTGCAATTAAAAAATAATTATTAAATTTCAAAATTATTTAATAATTTTGAAATTTAATAATTATTTCAAAAATCGTCCAAAATTTTATTTTCATAAAAATTTTCTCCAAAAACACCAATTTTTTATGCATTTAAAATTAAAAAAAATTAATTTTCCAAATTTTTTCTTCTATAAAATTCTTTTTCTAATAAATTAGATTTTTTTATACTTCTTCTCATCCAATCTAATTTTATGTTTAATTTTTCTTTTTCTTTTAAAAGGAAAATTATTTTAGATTTTTCTAATCTTAACCTTAAATGGTGTAAAATTGTTGCAACAGAAACAGAAATATTAAGACTTTCCGTAAAACCAAACATATCTATTTTTAAATATTCGTCAGAGTTTTCAAAAACTTTTTTAGAAAGTCCACTCATTTCTGTACCGAAAAAAACAGCAAATTTCCCTTTATTTATATCAAAATTTTGTAAATTCTTTGCATTTTTATGAGGTGTAGTTGCAATAATTCTATAATTTTCATCTCTTAATTTTTGTATGGCTTCTAAAGTATTATTTTTTTTATTATTATATCTTTCCAAATTTAACCATTTTGAAGAACCCATAGCAACATCTGGACTGATATAATATTCATTTTTGTTTTCTATTATATGAACATCTTGAAAACCAAAACAATCACAAGAGCGTAAAACAGCACTTGCATTATGAGCTTGATAAATATCTTCCAAAACAACAGTCAAATAACGACTTCGTTTTTCTAAAACTTTATCAAAAAGTTTAATTCGTTTTTCTGTTATAAAATTAGAGAAAAAATCAATTAATTTCTTTTCCATAAAAAAATTTTTTGTATTTAATTGAAACCTCTGTTTACTTCCTTCTTCGAGAAAAGAAATATCTGCACCGTTTCTAAAAAGATTATTTTCCTCCGTTACAACAAGTGTAGGTTTTTCTTCAACAATTTTTAACACTTCTTTTAAAGAAGAACTTTTTTTATAAGGTATATAAATAATATGACAATTAGTTGCTTCTAAGTCTTTTATAGATAATTTTTTTATTTCTATTATCTGAACACCTATTTTTCTTTTTTCTGTAAACTTTTTAAGTTCACTATTAATTAAAGAAGTTCCAATAATTCCAATTACGAAAGTTCCTTCTTGATATTCAATGGGCCAAACCATATAGCGTGCAAAATTATAAATAAAAACTGACCTTAATTTTTTATCCTGTGATTTTGCATTTATGCAAATAAATATAAACAAAATTAATAAAATAATACGTTTCATATTTTTTAATTTAAAATTTTTAAAATTCAAATATATTTATTATAACGAAATTAATACTTTAAAATTTTAATTTCTACTCTTCTATTTTTCAATTTTTCTTTTTCTGTGATTGCTTTTGGATATAACATCTTTGAAAAACCATAACCTATAGTTGAAATTCTATCTTTCTTTATTTTATGTTTTACAAGAAATTTTTTAATATTTTCTGCTCTTTTTTTTGAAAGTTTTTTATGTATAGAAGAACTGGTTCTTGATTTATGTGTATGTCCTTCTATTTGTATTTTTAAATTTTTATTAGCGTTCATAAATTTTAACAATTTTAATAAGCTTAGTTCGCAAGTTGGTAAAATATCCGGCGTTCCACCATAAAAATTAATATTTTTTAGAGTAAATTTCTCTCCCTTTTTTAATTTTTCTAAATAAATTTTTTCTTCTGACATATTTTCTATAGAGATTAAAGTGTCTTTAAAAACATAAGAATCAGAAAAAATAGAAAAATTTACTTCTTTCTCAGAAAAATCTTTATCCAATTTTTTATTGAAATTACCTTCTTCGTCAGTTTCTATTTTAAATAAAACCTCTCCTTCAATATTTTCAACATTAATTTCTGCTTTCAATCCTTTTTTAGATTTTTTGCTTATTATTTTACCTTTAAAAGAAATATTTACTTTATAATCGAAAGAAATTTTATGTCCTCCATTACTTTTTTTATAACTATCTATAACGAGATAATAAATTTCACCTGTTTTCACATTCATAAATTTACTATGAGTTTTTCCAATTCCAGAACCAACCCATTCATTTTTAGAAGAAAAAGATAAGCCTGTTCTTCCATTATTGGAAATTTTATTTCTGGATATATTGGTTCTTTCTGGAAGCATCTTTTTTTTCAAAATGACATCTTTACAAAAACTGAGATCAGTATATTTAAAAATTAAAAAATCATAATCATCTTTTGGTTTATTAGGAATAATTTCAAAAATAAATTCACCAGTTCTTTGAGCTTCAAATTTATACCAAACAGAATAATGTTCTTTTTCAAAATAATGAATGCTGTTTTTTGGATTTTCATTAAATTCTAAAATTTTACCAAAATTTTTAGGAGCATTTGTCGGTCCAAAAATACTATCTGTACTTATAAACAACGCTCTATCACAATCAGAATACTTATCTATATTAATAAGATTTTGTGTATAAAAAGTAATGTTAAAAAACAAAAATATAAGAATAAAAATATTTTTCATAAAATGAAATAAAAATTATTATTTAACAATTCAATTATATTATACGTTTTATTTGAATGAAGATTTTGTTTTTTTGATAATAATAATAATTCTATTTTTAAAATTTAAAAATATTTTTATGAATTATCTAATTCGTCTAAATTATCTTCTATATATTTTCGCATAGTTTCTTCACCTGTCAAAGAAGAAATACTTTTTTCATTTTTTAAAATTCCTTTTATATCTTCCTCAGAGAATCTTTTTAAATTAGTTACAATAATATTTTGCTTTATAAAACTCCCTAATTCATTGCACAGATTTATAGATTCTTGAAAAATAATATGAACTTCTTTTCCAAATGGAATTAGAACACTCGCAGTAGCAAAGCCTTTATAAAAATCAATTTTTTCAATTTCAGAATCTTCTCTCTCGGCAGTAGAATTAAATTCACTCAAAATAACTTTTTTCTGAGTTTTTGTAAAATCCTCTTTATTTTCAGAGAAAAATACAGAAAAATAACGTAATTTAGAACCTCTACCACCAAGACCACTTGAAATAAAAACTTGATTTGTTTCTAACAAAGAAGATTCTATTAACATTTTTGATTCTTGATAAGAGAGAATTGCCCAATCTTTTAAATTATCATTATCTGATAAATCATTTTTAAATTTTTCAATTGTTCTAAATATTTTTACATCATCAATTTGAGCTAATTGTATTAATAATTTCTTTTTCTCATCTTTAGAAATTTTATCTGAAAAAAGTTCTTTTTTTTTATCAAAAAGTTCTTTTTGATTTATTTCTTCATTAATTATTTTAAATTTATATTTCTGATATTCTATCTGAGTAGAAACATTTATCTCCTCTTCTAAAATACTAAAATCTTTTGGGATTTGTTTAAAAAAACTATTAATTTTTTCTAACATTTCTTCTCTTTCCATATTTTTTTTATAAAAAAACAAAATTAATTAATAATTATAATAAAAAAAATTTAATTAAATTTTTTTTTAGATTTTAAATGAATTTATAAAATGTAACTTTATTAAAATAAAAATGAATTGAAAAAATAATTATAATAGAACTTATTTTATTATTACTAATTTTCTATTATAAGTTCTCTTTTTGTTATTTATTAATAAATTATATGTATAAATACCATTTTCAAAATTATCTGAATTAAAAGTTACAGAATGTTTACCTGATGGTAATTCCGAATAATTTATATTTTTCAATTTTCTTCCATATAAATTATAAATTTCTAATTCTACTAAGGATTTTTTATCCAAAATAAAATCTATTTCTGTATATTTATTAAATGGATTTGGTTTATTTTGAAAAAGTTTAAAATCATTATTTAAAGGTTCTAATATTCCTGTAGAATTATCAATTGGTTGTTGTTGTGTAACACAATGAACCATTCCTCCATTTTCATATAAATTTCTTACGTCAATACCAACTACTGTTCTGTTTGGATAAAATGCTTGAATAATATTATTTGCAATATTATCGTTTGGGTCATTATAATTTGGAACAAGTACCACCGTATTTGCAATATAATAATTTGCATAAGAACCTTTATATCCTAAATTATATCCATAAGCTGTTGTTACATCATTTTGTGTTAATGGAATATAAACAAAATTATAATCTTCATTATCAATGTCTGTAGCACCGTATAAAATGTCAATATCAGATTGCGAAAGTTCCCAATATAACAAATCTTCATTATTCATTGTAACAATAGTATTACTGTTTGCAAATTTCATTACTCCGTCAATATGCATGTCTGTAATTTCTAAACCATAAACTCCATCTAACCACAAAAATTTTGTAATTCCGAGATTATTAGTTAAATATTGTTCAATTTCTTCTTCTGTTAAATCTGGATTTCTACTTGAATGAGTTACCGAACTTCTTGTCGCCATCATTGTTCCTCTTCCGTCATGTTCTAATGCTCCTCCTTCAAAAACCATTGCACTTAAATCAACAATTGGTAGATCTATAATTGAACTTATAAGAGAAGGAATTATATCACAATTATCATAAGGAGCATCATTTCCCCATCCATTAAAACCCCAGTCGAGAATAACTTGTTCGTTTTCTTCGTTCTCAACAAAAATAGGTCCATTGTCTCTAATCCACACATCATCAGTTTGGAAAATAAAAAAATCAATATTTGTTAAAGGAATATTTCCATCCTCAAGAAGATTTATTATTCTGTTTTTTTCTGAATCATTGTACGCAATTATATGAACTTTTTCACTTGAAATTAGTGCAGAAGTCATATCAACCCAAGTTTGATCTAAACTATTTCTGTAAAACATGCCATAAGTATAATGATGTGGCCATTGTAACCATGTACCTTCATGTTGCTCTGTTTCCTCTGGCATTATGTAGTTTTGAGATTTTAATACATTATGAAATAATGTAATAAATAAAATTATTGTTAATAAGTTAGTGAAAATTTTCATAAATTATCTTTTTAAAAAGATACAAATTTAATATTTAAATTCAAAAAAAACATTAAAATATTTGGTTTTTTTGAAAAAATTTTTTTATAAAATCATTAAATTTTGGACGATTTTTTGAAAAAATTTTTTTATAAAATCATTAAATTTTGGACGATTTTTTAAAAAAATTTTTTTTTTAATGATTTTAAAAACATTAAAATATTTGGTTTTTTTGAAAATTTTTTTATAAAATCATTAAATTTTGGTCGATTTTTGAAAAAAAATTTTTTTTTAATAATTTAAAAACATTAAAATTTTGGCATTTTTTAAAAAAATTTTTTTTTAATAATTTAAAAACATTAAAATTTTGGCATTTTTTTAAAAAAAATTTTTTTTAATAATTTAAAAACATTAAAATTTTGGCATTTTTTTAAAAAAAAATTTTTTTAATAATTTAAAAACATTAAAATTTTGGCATTTTTTCAAAAAATTTTTTTTTTAATAATTTAAAAACATTAAAATTTTGGCATTTTTTCAAAAAATTTTTTTTTTAATAATTTAAAAACATTAAAATTTTGGACGATTTTTTGAAAAAATTTTTTTATAAAATCATTAAATTTTGGACGATTTTTTAAAAAAATTTTTTTTTAATAATTTAAAAACATTAAAATTTTGGCATTTTTTGAAAAAAATTTTTTTTTAATAATTTAAAAACATTAAAATTTTGGCATTTTTTGAAAAAATTTTTTTTTAATAATTTAAAAACATTAAAATTTTGGCATTTTTTAAAAAAAATTTTTTTTAATAATTTAAAAACATTAAAATTTTGGCATTTTTTCAAAAAAAATTTTTTTTTAATAATTTAAAAACATTAAAATTTTGGCGTTTTTTAAAAAAAATTTTTGAAAATTTAAAAACATTAAAATTTTGGCGTTTTTTAAAAAAAAAATTTTTTTTTAATAATTTAAAAACATTAAAAATTTTGGCGTTTTTTCAAAAAATTTTTTTTTTAATTAAAAAAAATGAACAATTTTGAAAAATTTTTTATATGACAAAATTTATAAAAATAGACGGTTTAAATTTTCATTATAAAGTTTCTGGAAAAGGTAAAAATATAATTCTTTTACATGGTTGGGCTTGTGATTTACATATTTTTGATAATTTACACGCTTTTTTGGAAAAAAATTTTAAAACTTATTCCATAGATTTTCCTGCTTTTGGAAAAAGTCAAACTCCAAATTCTGTATGGAGCATAGAAAATTATACAACTTTTTTAGAAAAATTTGTAAAATTAAATAAAATTAAAAATCCAATTTTATTCGGACACTCTTTTGGTGGAAGAGTTTCTATTTTATTTTCTTCAAGAAATTATGTTGAAAAATTAATTTTAATTGACAGTGCAGGAATAAAACCAAAAAGAAAATTAAATTATTATTTTAAAATATATACTTATAAATTGTTAAAAAAACTTATAAGAATAAAAATCTTAAAAAATTATTCAAAAAACTTAATGAAAAAATATGTAAAAAAAAATTCTTCTTCAGATTATCAAAATGCAAATGAAATGCAAAAAAAAATTTTAATAAAAATTGTAAATGAAGATTTGAAAAATGTAATGCCAAAAATTCAAAGCTCAACACTTTTAATTTGGGGTGAAAATGATAATGCAACTCCTGTAGAAGATGCAAAAATTATGAATAAATTAATAAAAAATTCTGGTCTTGTTGTTTTAAAAAATTCCGGACATTATAGTTTTTTAGAAAAACAAAATGAATTTTTTATTATTGTAAATAATTTTTTACAAAATGATAAATAAAAATGCCATTAGAATTACAAAATGGGAAAAATAATTGTACGATTATTTTTAATAATGAAAATAATTTAAGTTTTGAAATTTTAAAAAATGATTTTGAGTTTTTAAAAACTCAAAATCAAAGTAATAAAAAAACACTTATTTTATCTGATTTTTCAAAAAAAAACGACCCGAAAATTATCAATTTAATTGATAATTTTAAATTTTCAAGAATTTTTTTTCTTGAAAAAAAGAATGAAATTTATCAAAATTTTGATAAAAAGAATTCTTTTTATCAAAAAATAGAGTTTTTTTATCAAAAAAACTTCTCATTTCAAAATGAAATAATTTTATTAGAAGGCGATAAAAAATCGCAATTAAAGAAAATTGTTTATTTTTTACAAGAGAAAAATCATAACACTTATTTAGAAATAAATTTAAAAGCTCTTATTAATAATTTGAACTTTTACCGAAATATTATTAAAAAAAAGACAAAAATAATGGTGATGGTAAAAGCTTTTTCTTATGGTATTGGAAGCTTTGAAATTGCTGCTTTATTAGAAAGTGAAAAAGTTGATTATCTTGGAGTTGCTTATTCTGACGAAGGTATAGAATTAAGAAAAAATGGAATAAATTTACCTATTGTTGTTTTAAATTCTCAGGAACAAAATTTCAATTTAATAGTAAAAAACAATTTAGAAATAGAAATTTATTCTTTAAAAATCTTAAAAAAATTCCACTTTTTCTTAAAAAAAATTTTTTATAAAAAAAAATATCCAATTCATATAAAAATAGATACTGGAATGAATAGACTTGGTTTTGTGGAAAATGAAATTGATTCTCTAATAGAAAAATTAAAAATATATAAGAATTTGAAAATAAAAAGTATTTTTTCGCATCTTGTTGGAAGCGACGAAAAAAATTTAGATTATTTTACAAATTTGCAATTCGAAAAATTTGAAAAAATAAGCGAAAAATTCAAAAAAAATTTTTCCTATTCAATTTTAAGACACATTTTAAATTCCTCAGGAATAGAAAGATTTACAAATAAACAATATGAAATGGTCAGACTTGGAATAGGTTTTTACGGAATTTCTAATATTTATAAAAAAAAATTACAAAATATTAGCTCTTTAAAAACAAGAATTTCTCAAATTAGAACCGCAAAAATTAATGAAACTGTAAGTTATCACAGAAAATGGCGTTTAAATAAAGAATCAAAAATTGCAATTTTGCCAATTGGTTATGCAGATGGTTTAAATAGAAAATTAAGTAATGGAGTTGGAAAAGTTTTTATCAATGGAAAATTCGCAAAAATTATTGGAAATATTTGCATGGACATGTCAATAATTGACATTACAGAAATTCCAGCAAAAGAAAATGACGAAGTAATTATTTTTGGAAAAGAACAAAATATTATAGAAATTGCAAAAAAATTAGAAACTATAGCTTACGAAATTTTAACAAGTATTTCGGCAAGAGTAAAAAGAATTTATATTTATTAAAATAAATAAAAAATTTATGAAACTTACAATAAAAAATAAAATAAAACTTATAATTATAGTAATTAGTATTTTAATTTTTCTTTCTGGAATTTTACTGGTTTTTTATGTGAAAAAATTAGAAAAAGATTTAAAAGCTTTTGTAGAAATAAGTTTTTTCAAAGAAAATATTTTACAGCTAGATAAAATAGAAAAAGAAATTTTAATTCCTGGTAATGATATTTTTTTTAAAAATGAAAACATTGAAATAAACTCGAGATTTAATAAATTCTATGAGAAATCAAAAAATAATATTTCTTTTTTAAAAGAAAGCGATATTATTGAAAGCTATAATTTACAGAAACATCTTATTTTTCTTGAAAAAGAATTAAATAATTATAATGATTATTTTTCTCAATTAAAATATAAATTAAAAAGAAAAGGAAATGAAAAATATGGTATAGTTGGAAAACTATACCATAATAATAAAAATCTAAGAAAACAAGAAGAAAAAATTGAAAATGTAGATTTTTTGGAAAATATTATTGAAATAAAAAATATTACTCAGGATTATTTATTAACAAATAACATAAAATATAAAGATGATTTTTTGATTGAATATAGAACGATAATAATGAAATTGCAAAAAACAGAGCCAACAATTGCAATAAATAAATTTTATAAAATATTAGATATTTATAAAAAAAATTTTGCAGAATTAGTAAATATTAACAATG
Source organism: Bacteroidetes bacterium 4572_128 (assembly GCA_002084355.1). Lineage (GTDB taxonomy): Bacteria > Bacteroidota > Bacteroidia > Bacteroidales > 4572-128 > 4572-128. The sequence goes on from NBLL01000011.1 coordinate 16,893, forward strand.
AAATCGGAGTAAATTATCAATACGGTTTACTTTTAAATTTACAATATTCTTATAAAAGAATAGAAACAGAATTAGAAAAACTCAATAAAAAAACTAAGGAAAATTATGACACCAGAATAAAATATAATTATTTTACTATATTATTTTTAACTATAACTTTAATTATTTTATTTACTATTTTTTCTTATAAAACTTCTAAAGATTTTTTAAAAATTTTGAATAATTTAAAAAAATATATTTTTCAATTGAGCGACGGTAAAATACCAGAAAAAATTTTTATAAAAAGTAAAAATGAAATAAGTGAAATTTTTAATTATATTAATATATTAATAAGCAATTTAAAACGAACAAAAATATTCGTTCAAGAAGTTGGAAAAGGAAATTTCGAAACAAAAGTTAATGTTTTTAACAACAAAAGTGAATTAGGTTTTTCTTTGATAAATACAAGAACGGAATTATTGAAAATAGCAGAAGAAAGAAAAATCAAAGAAAAAGATGATGAAAAAAGAAACTGGCAAAATAAAGGTATTACAAAATTTAATGAAATTTTAAGAAAAAATAGAAATGAAATTTCTGAAATTGGATATAGAGTATTGAAACATATTATTGATTATGTTGATGCTTCACAAGGTGCTTTATTTATTACAAATGAAGAAAATAAAAACCTAGATTTAATCTCTGTTTATGCTTATAATAGACGAAAATATATCAGTAAAATTGTTGAATATGGAGAAGGTCTCGTTGGAAGATGTGCATTAGAAAAAAAGACTATTCATATGACTAAGATTCCAGAAGGAGAATTTGAAATTAGCTCTGGACTTGGAAAATTTAAACCGGAAACTATGCTTTTTATTCCTTTAATTTTAAATGATGATTTTATGGGAATTATTGAAATAGCATCCCTACAAAAAATAGAAAATTATAAAATTGAATTAACAGAAAAAATAGCTGAAAGTATGGCTTCATTTATTTTAAATTATAAAATAAACGAAAAAACAAATAAGCTTCTTATGGAAACACAAGGACAATCAAGAGAATTATTGGAAAAAGAAGAAGAAATGCGTCAAAATATGGAAGAACTTCAAGCAACACAGGAGGAAGCAGCAAGACATCAAGCAGAAGCAACAGGTTTTGTTGATTCTGTAAATCATGCAATTATTAGAGCCGATTATAATATGGACGGAAATATTGAATATGCAAATACAAGATTTATTAGAACGATGGGATATTCTATTGCAGAAATGACAGGAGATCATATTTCTACTTTGGTAGATAAAAAAAGTGTAAGTGTATTTTTAGACGAATGGAAAAATGTTATTTCCGGAGGAAAACATATAGAAAGAGAAATAAGATTTAATACTAAATATGGTAATAGGTGGATATTATCAACTTATACATCTATTAGAGATCTAAGAGGAAAAATAATAAAAATTTTATTTCTTGGAATAGACAATGGGAAGATTATAGAAACAAATAAAAATTTTAGAAAATTTACAGATTTTTCAAAAGATGATTTGAAAAATAAAAATGTTTTCTTTTTTGTTTTAAAAGATAAACTAGCAGAGTTTCAAGTCATATGGAATAAAATTATTTCTGGTGAATCTTTTCAAGGAGAATTTAAAAGGAAAAATAAAAAAGGAGAAGTAATATGGGTGCAAGGAACTTATTCGGCTGTAGAAAATTTTGACGGTGAAATTTATAAAGTAATTTTTATTGCTTATGATATTACAATTAGAAAAAATGCAGAAGAAAAAACTTTAAAACTAACAGAGAAATTGAAAAATAAAGAAACAGATTTAGAAAAAAATATAAAAAGTTTAGAATTAATACAAAGAAATCTTACAAAGAAAGAATTAGAAATGAACGAACAAATTGTGGCGATTAATAAAGTAAATTTGCTATTAGAAATAAATTTAGAAGGTGAAATTATAGAAGTTAATGAATTGTTTTGTGATTTATTTGGTTTTCTTAGAATGGATATCATAGATAAAAACCATAAAATTTTGATGCCTTTGGAAGAAAAAAATTCTTTGGAATATAAAAATTTTATAAAAAATTTAAAAGATGGAAAAAGCAAAACCGGAGAATTTAAAAGGCTGAGAAGAGATAGAAAAAATATTTATTTGCAAGGTACTTATTATCCAATTTTTGACCATGAAAATAAAGTTCGTAAGATTTTATTTTTGAGTCTTCTATTTTGATAGAATATAATTTAGAAGGTTATATTACAAAAATAAATGAAATTTTTACATCTTTATTTATGTATTCAGAAAAAGAAACTATTGAAAAACACCATAATATTTTATTAACAGAAGAAGATAAAAATTTAAAAAAATATGAAAATTTTTGGATAGATTTAAAGAACGGTTATATAAAAAAAGGGGAATTTGTCAGACGAACAAAAAATGGAAAGAGTATTTTCCTTAATTCTACTTTTTATCCTATGTTAAATCAAGAAAAAGAACCTTATAAAATTATTGAATTATCTTTTGACATAAGTCAAATAAAAGAACAAGAAGAAGCATTAAAAATGCAAACAGAAGAATTAGCTGCAAGTGAAGAAGAATTAAGACAAAATATGGAAGAATTACAAGCAACACAAGAAGATATGCTAAGAAAACATAAAGAAATAGAAAGAAATAATATGAAATTAGAAGCCAGCTCACAAATTTTGAAAAAAACCATGACAAAACAAAAAGTCGCTCAAACAGAATATAAAAGTCTTGTAAATGGAATTAATGAAATTGGATATATTGCTACTTTAAATTTGGAAAGAAAATTTATTGATATAAACAAAAAGATTATAAATTTTTTAAACTTAGAAAAATCCCAAATAATTGGTGAAAATTATGAAAATATTTTTTACAAAAAAGAGGATAATTTTTTGGAAATTTTTAAGAATGTTACAAATGGGAAAATTCAAAAAAGAGAAAATGTTATAAAAAATTCAGAAAGAAAAATTTTTTTACAAGAAAATTTTATTCCAGTTTTTTCTAGTAAAAATAAAGTTGAAAAAGTTTTTATTATGGCTATGGATATTTCTAAAATTAAAGAACAAGAACAAACATTAAAAATGCAAACAGAAGAATTAGCAGCAAGTGAAGAAGAATTAAGACAAAATATGGAAGAATTGCAAGCAACACAAGAAGATATGCTAAGAAAACATAAAGAAATAGAAATGAGAGACAATAAACTAAAAGTAAGTTCTCAAATTTTAAAAAAATCTATTTTAAAACAAAGAGAAACACAAACAGAATATAAAACTTTAATGAAAGGAATTAATGAAATTGGGTTTATTGCATATTTAAATATAGAAAAAAAATTTTCTGATGTAAATAAAAATCTTGCAAATTTTTTAAACATAGAAAAAACTCAAATAATTGATAAAAATTATGAAAAAATCTTTTTTAATAAAAAAGAAGAATTTTCAAAAATTTTTGAAAACATATTAAATGGAGAAATTCAAACGAGAAAAAATCATTTAGAAATAAAAAACAAAAAAATAAATTTCAAAGAAAATTTTATTCCTATTTTTTCTAAAAGAAATAAAATTTCTAAAATATTTTTAATAATTACTGAGATATAAAATTTTATATTTTATATTCTTTGATTTTTCTATATAAAGTTCTTTCGGAAATTCCTAATTCCTTAGATGCTTTATTCCTTTTGTTTTTATGTTTTTCTAGGGCTTTTTTAATTAACTTTATTTCTTGTATCTCAAGAGATAAAGAAAATTCCTCTTCCTCTTCCTTTTCCTCTTCTTTTTCAAGAGGAATTTCTTTTGTTTTAACTTTTAATCCAAGATTATTTTTATTCTTATAATTTTTATTCCCGGAATATACATTTTCTAAATTTTCATAATTCTCGTAAAAGCTTATATTTTTTTTATCTTTTTTTGAAATTTCTGAAACAAGTGTTTTTAAATCATTAATTTCTTTTTTCATATCGAAAAGTATTTTATATAAAACTTCTCTTTCTGATGAAAAAGTTTTATTATCAACAATGTCGCTATTATAAATTGCAGGTAATTTTAAATTTCTTTCTTCTGGAATATACAATTTTAAAGTTTCTAAATTTACATTTCTATTTTTTTCAATTACAGAAATTTGCTCACTAATATTTTTTAATTGTCTAATATTTCCTTTCCAATTGTAATTTACAAGATAATTTTTTGCTTCTTCGTCTATATTTATGCTTGGCATACGGTATTTTTCTGCAAAATCGTAAGAGAATTTTTTAAATAATAAATGTATATCTTCTCTTCTTTCGTTTAATGAAGGCAAATTTATCGGAACAGTATTTAATCTATAAAATAAATCTTCTCTAAATTTCCCTTCTTTTATAGCTTTTTTAAAATTTATATTTGTTGCAGCAACAAGTCGAACATTAGTTTTTTGGACTTTTGAAGAGCCAATTTTTATAAATTCTCCAGTTTCAATAACTCTCAGAAGTCTTGCTTGAGTATGAATTGGCAATTCTCCGATTTCGTCCAGAAATATCGTTCCATTATTTGCTTCTTCAAAATAACCTTTTCTTTTATCGTGTGCTCCTGTAAATGAGCCTTTTTCGTGTCCAAAGAGTTCTGAATTGATTGTACCCTCGGGAATAGCACCGCAATTTACAGCAATATAATTATTATGTTTTCGGTAGCTAAATTTATGAATGATTTTTGGGAAAAATTCTTTTCCAACTCCACTTTCTCCTGTTATTAAAACAGACAAATCTGTCGAAGCAACTTGCTTCGCAATATCTATAACTCTATTTAATTTATCAGAATTTCCAATAATCCCAAAATTCTGTTTTATTTGTTGAACTTCCATATCTAATTTATATAAAAAAATAAAAATATATTTTTTTTCAATTTTAAAAAATTAAAAAAAAATTTTTTCAAAACTGGCGAAATTTTTATGCTTTCATTTTTAATGAAAAAAAAAATTGAAAAAACCACAATTATTTTAATGATTTTTTTATCATAAAAAATTTTTTTTTCAAAAAAACAGCATTTTTTTTAATTGAAATTAAAAAATATTAAAATTTTCACGGTTTTTGAAAAAAAATTTTTAAAATTAAAAATCATTAAAAATTTGGCATTTTTTGAAAAAAAATTTCAACCTGTACAAACCTAAATTTTTTTGAAAAAAATGCCAATTTTTTGGGTTTGTATGTTGAAAAAAATTTATTGAAAATAAATTTTCCCAAAAAAAAAACAGGTAATTTTTTGGGTTTGTACAGGTTGAAAAATTTTTTTTTGAAATTAAAAAATGTTAAAATTTTCACGATTTTTGAAAAAAAATTTTTAAAATTAAAAATCATTAAAAATTTGGCATTTTTGAAAAAAAATTTTTTGAAAAAAAATTTTTAAAATTAAAAATCATTAAAAATTTGGCATTTTTGAAAAAAAATTTTTTTTTGAAATTAAAAAACATTAAAATTTTCACGTTTTTTGAAAAAAAATTTTTAAAATTAAAAATCATTAAAAATTTGGCATTTTTGAAAAAAAATTTTTTTTTGAAATTAAAAAACATTAAAATTTTCACGATTTTT
>NBLL01000011.1:22459-41606 GCA_002084355.1 Bacteroidetes bacterium 4572_128
AAAAAAATTTTTTTTTGAAATTAAAAAACATTAAAATTTTCACGATTTTTGAAAAAAAATTTTTAAAATTAAAAATCATTAAAAATTTGGCATTTTTGAAAAAATTTTTTTTTTGAAATTAAAAAACATTAAAATTTTCACGATTTTTGAAAAAAAATTTTTTTTTAATTTTAATTTTTTTATTTTTGTTAAAAAAAATTATTATGAAATGAAATTCATATTTAAAACAACAATTATTTGTTTATTTCTTTTCTTATTTTGTTATTCTTGTGGAAACGATGAGGAAGAAAACACCCCATCAGGACCTTATTATTCCTTATCTGAATTATTAATAGAAGAGAAAGCTCCAAATCAAGTGAATATTTTATTTCAAGTTTTTGATAAAAAAGGCAAAGGAGTAGAAGATTTTTTAACTCATGATTTTAAAGTTCTTGAAGATGGAAAAACTATTTCGCAGAGTGAATCACAAATGACAATTCAAAAAAACGGTGAAATAGAATATAAAATTTACACAGTTTTATTGATAGATAATAGTATGAGTATAGGCGATAATTTGGAAGTAATTAAAAGTTCTTCTAAAAGTATGATTGATAAAATTACGAATAATCAATATATTGCAATATATACTTTTTCTGAAAATGCTGTCTTAATTCAAGATTTTACAAATGATGTATCAACTCTTAGGAGTTCAGTTGATAAAATTGAACTTGGTGCTTCTTCAACAAATTTACACGGAGCTTTAGTTGACGGTTTGAATAGAATTGAAAATATTTATTCTCTTGAAATAGTACAAGAAGGTGCTGTAATTGTTTTTACTGACGGCGAGGATACACAAGGTTCTGTAAGTTTTGAGCAAGTTATTGAGGCAAGAGAAAATAAAAAAATTTATGCACTTGGACTTGGTGAAGAGATAAATGAAAAAATATTAGAAGATATTGGAAATTCTGGATATTATCACGCATCTGAAGTAAATCAACTTGTGGACTTATTTCAAGAAATTCAAGATGAAATATTAACTTATATAAATAGTTTTTATTGGCTTTATTATCAATCTCCAAAAAGAGGAGAAAAAGAACATACTTTAGAATTAAAAATTAACAGTAATTCTAACTCCAGTAAAACAAAAAGAATAATGGGTGAATTTAATAGTAAATTCTTTTTCTCTTCTACTGTTTATGATTATAGATTTTCTTATATGAGAAATGATTTGAATCTCACTTCAAAACGAAAAGGAACGGTTATTTTAAAAAAAGAAAAAACTACTTCTAATGATCATCAATGTGATTTTATTCACATTGGAGAATTAAATAATTCTTTTGAATATGACCTCATTTTTGCAGATGAATTACCAAATTCTAACAATCCTCCATTTAGTGATTATTATGAAAATGGGAGTTTTAAAGAAGGTATAATTGGTTATGAATCTATTTTGCAAAATAATTATAATGTATTAGATACTTTATTGGAAATGACAGTCAGTGGAGAAGCTTTGAATAAAAATGCAATAATTTTATTTAGAGATATTAGTGGTAATAATAAGACTTTTTATTCATCAGGTTTATTAGAAGAATAGTTTAAATTTCATTTTTACAGAATTAATTTATTTTTTCAAATAAAGTTTTTTTTAAAAATTAAAAAAAACTTTATTTGAAAAAAAATCATAAAAAACCTAAAAATTAGGTTTGTACAGCTTGAAAAAAATTTTTAATTTAAAATAAAAATATTAAAATTTTATAGCAATAACAGTGATATCATCTCTTTGTTCTTCTTCTTGTTTATGACGTAAAAAAGCAGCATCTAATTTTTCTTTTTGCTCATATAATGGAAGATTGATATTCTTTTGTAGAATTTTTTTTAATTTTTCAGAGCCAAATTTTTTTCTATTTTTTGCATTTTGGTTTAAAAAACCATCGGTAAAAAAATAAATTATATCGTTTTTATTTAAAATAATTTCTTCTTTTGTAAAATCTATTTTATTGCTTTTTTTATAAGAACCTCCTATACTTATGCTTCTTCTATCTGCTTTAAGTATTTTTAAGTTTTCATTATTAAAATACCATAAAGATAATTTTGCTCCGGAAAAACTTATTTTTGTTTTATTATTTTCTAATTTTTCTATGCAAATCAAGGCAATTTTTATAAGCGCTTCATCAATGTTTTTATATTCTTCTATTGCTTTTTTAAAATTCTCATAAGTTTTTTCTAATATTAAATTTGTATCATAAACTTTATCTTTTTTTACAACTTTTGTTAAAATATGATTTGCAATTATTGTTATAAAACCTCCATTAATACTGTGCCCAGAACAATCAGCAACAGCAAAAAACATTTTATTTTTTTCCTTTTGAAACCAATAAAAATCTCCAGAGATAATATTTTTTGCTTTAAAAATGACAAAATTTTCAAATTCTTTATTTAATTCTTTTTGATTTGGTAAAATAATTTTTTGTGTTATTAAAGCATATTGAATATTATCTTTCATTTCTTTATTTTGTTTATTAGTTTCTTTATTTTTTTCTGTTAAATCTGAATTTATTTTTTCTAATTTTTTTGTTTGCCATAAAACTTCTTTGCTTTTTTTAGTAATTTCATGATTTCGCATGTTAATTTCATCTTTTTGTTTTGATATCTCTAAAGTTCGTTCTACAAAAAATAAAATATAAAAAATTACTGCAAAAACACTTCTATACCATGGCGATTTAATTTTAAATTTTAATGAAGAAATTTCTGAAACAGTGCCAAAAATATTCCTTGCTCTTATTTTAAATATATAACTTCCTTCGGATAAATTCGTATATTCTTTTTTTCTTTCTTTTTTCCATTCACTCCATTCATCATCAAAACCTTTCAAAAAATACTGAAATTCTATTTTGTCGCTTTCGAAAATAGTTGCTGAATATTCGATTGTAATGGAATTATCTTCATATTCTATAGATGGAATTAAATTTTTTGGCTGATAAACAGAAAATTTTGTAAAATATCCTCTTTTTTTGATTTTATCATTATAAAAACGACAATCAAAAATTATAGAATCTGTTTTAGATTTTATCCTATTGAAAACAACATGAAAATTTTTCTCTTCATTTATTTTGATTTTTGAATCATATCTAAATAAAGCATTATTTGTAATTATCCATAAAATATCATTTTCATCTATGAAAAAATTAGAAACATCTGTTCGTGGAATTCTTGCCATTGGAGAATAAGATAATTCTTTATTTCCATCTTCACAAATAATACTTCTGTCAGCACCAATTTTTCCTGTACTTAACCAATATTTTTTATTTTTATCAAGAACAATAGACGAAACACCAAGAGAATTATAATTAACTTTTATAAAAACAAGTAATTTATTATTAATAAAATGAACATAATTAAAATTATTTTGCGGCAAACCATTTGAAATATTAAAATGTTTTACTTCATAATTAACTATCCTATCAGAGAAAAATTTTATCCAACAATTTTTCTTACTGTTCTTCTTATCTCTGGAAAAATATAACGATTTATTAATTTTGTTTTTTCAAATTTATTCTTTTTAATCTCGAAAGCTTCTAAACCATCAGCAGAACCGGTAAAAATATGATTGGGAAACATTTCTTTTTCACCAAAACAATAAATTACCTCAGCAAGATTATGCCATAATCTGACACTGCTATCTTCTATGCAAACAACTCCTTTTTCCTGAGTTCCAAACAAACAGTTTCCAAATTCTATAAAATCCCAACAATTTGTATTAACATTTTTTAATTTTTCAAAATGTGAAATATATTTATTTTCTGAACTTGTATCTTTTGACAAACGATAAACGCCGGAAGAAGTCCCAACATATAAATTATTTTTATATTTTTGGGCTTTATAGATTGAACCATCTAAACCATGAAGATCCGAAAATAAAGTAATTGGTATTTTTATTTCAACTATAGAAAAACCCCTATCAAGAGAAACCAATAAATTTTTATCTTTGTTTTTAAATAAATTTAAAACCGTATTAGACGCTAGACCAATTTTTTTATTTATAACTTGTAAAAATTTCCCGTCTTTATTCATAGTAATAATTCCATTTGATAATGTGCCAAAAGCGTAAGTATTCTCGTCTAAAATCTCTCCACAATAAAGACTGTGTTCTTCTAAAAAATTATCTATTTCTGTTGGAAATTTTTTTAAAATATCTTTTTTAATATTTTTATCATAAAAATTAAATTGTCTAATACCTTCTTTATAAAATCTTTTTAAATCATAAATATAAATTCCTTCTTTTTCTGTTGCTATTAAAATTTGTTTATCTCCGTAAGGTAACATAACTATTCTTCCAGAATGATCAGAAAAAATATCTGAATGTGGTAAAAGTGCAAGATTATCATCTACAATTACAAAAATTCCTCGATAACGATTAATTGTAAAAATATCTCCATAAATATCATAAGCAAAATTTGCTTTTGAATTTGTAGCGAAAATTTTTATTTCATCATTAAAATAATGAAAAATTTTATAAGAACTAACAAAAAAGACACCTTTTTCTGTCGAAATAACTTTATAAATATCATTAAAATCTCTTTCAAATCTTGGTAATTTTCTATTTAAAGAAACATATTTTAATTTTCCTATGCTGTCAATTGCAAAATAACCTATTTCACCACTTCCTCCAACGTAAAATTCTATACCGTCAAATTCAAGAATTCCTGATGTATTTCCTATGTAAAAAACTCCTCTTTCATCTTGTATAACTCCCCAATTTTGTGGGTTTGCTTTATAATCTTTTATTGAATAATTTTTAATAAATGGTGAACCTAATTTGCTAAAATTTTGCGAATAAACAAAATTAGAAATTATTAATAATAAAATTAAATTACATTTTAATATTTTTTTCATAATATTTTTTTACAAAATTTTTAATAAAATTAAACCTTAAATTTTAAAATTTATTTTTTAATTTTTCAATTCTAAAAATTTTTTTTGTTTTTTTATCTATTTTAAAACGCCTATCAATCCTTTGTCCAATAATCCATACAATTTTTTCATCAGAAATTAATAACATAATTTTTTCTTTTTCAAAAATAGAAAATTTTTTATCAGTAAAAAAATCACTTAATTTTTTTTTCCCGTACATTCCAAATGGATAAAAATAATCGCCGTTTTTCCAATTTCGTAAAATTAATGGGAATTTTAATTTTTCAAAATCTAAATTTGCGAAACAATTTCCCTTTTGAAAAATAATATCTTTTTTATTATTAATAATTTCAATTTTTAATGAAATTGGATAATTTATTCCTTTTGAATTTTTTTTTATAAAAAAAATTTTTTTTTCATTTTTGACGTAAAAAATTGTTTTCCAACAGCATTAAAAGATTTTAAAATTTTATCGCTTTGAATCCTATTAAAACCAAAATCTTTTAAAAATTCATAAAAAAAAATTTCTTTATTTTCTAAATTTTCTATTTCTAATTTTTTTAAAAAAATTAAGTCTTTTTCGTAAAAAAAAATTTTTTCTTTCTTTTCTAAAATAGCTTTTTCATAAATTTTAAAATTTTCTTTTAAACGTCCTATATTTTCACTCATTGTTTCTATAAAATATGGGTTTATTTCTTCCAAAATTGGAATAATTTTATGTCTAATTTTATTTCTTATATATTTTGTAGAAAAATTACTTGCATCTTCATTATAAATTATTTTATTTTTTTCTTTAAAATCAGAAATTTCTTCCCGTGAAAAATTAATCATTGGACGAATAATTTTATTTTTTTTTATTTTTATTCCGGTAAGTCCTCTAATTCCTGTACCTCTTGCCAAATTTATTAAAAAAGTTTCTGTAATATCATTTTTGTTGTGTGCTGTAGCAATAAAATCAAAATTATTTTCATTTCTAATTTTTTCAAACCACTCGTAACGCAAAGAACGCGCTGCCATTTGAATGGAAAATTTATTTTCTTTTGCAAATTTCAAAGTATCAAAACTTGTTTCAAAATATTTTATATTATTTTCTTCTGAAAGTTTTTTAACAAAAATTGCATCTTCGTCGCTTTCTTCTCTCAATTTAAAATTACAATGACAAACAGCAAAATTTAATTTTGTTTTTAAAAATAAATGAAACATAACTACAGAATCTATTCCGCCACTTACTGTAAGCAAAATTTTATTTTCTTTATTAAAAATTTTATTTTTAATAATATTATTTAAAAATTTTTTTAACATTTTTTTATGAATAATATAAATTTTTAATTCGAGATATATACAATTTCTCCATTAAATACGACATTATATTGTTTTAAAGGCATCTTAGCTGGACTTCCTTCCAAAATAATTCCGTCACTTGCCATTAAAAATCTTGAATTGCAAATTGTATCAACAACAATAATATCAGATGAATTTCCATTTTCCCAAATTACTCTTTGACATTTTCCTTCTGGGTCAAAAGTACATGCTCTTTCATAAGCTTGAATTTCACTTTGAGATTTTCTATAAAGAAAAATCCCTTTTATTCCTCCGGTAATTGGAATTGAATTTCCAACAGTTTGCAAATCAGAATAATTGGGGTCGCTTAAAATATTTATATAAATATCAACAGCAACATTTGGCAATTTGTCCCTATCGTCTTTACAAGAAAAAAAAATTAATAATAAAAAAAATACCAAAATATAATTTATTTTCATTTTATAAAATTTTCGAAATTTCATTAACAATTTTTTCTGTAGAATTTAAATAAGCCATTTTAGAAATATTTTTTTTTAAAAGTTCCATTTTCTTTTTATCTTTTAAAATTTCAAAAGCTGTCGGAATTAATTTTTTTTTTGCTTCTTTATCTTTAACTAAAACAGACGCTTTTTTTTCAACCAGAGCCATGGCATTTTCATTTTGATGATCTTCGGCAACATTTGGTGACGGAACTAAAATAGTTGGTTTTCCAATTACTGTCAATTCAGAAATTGTCATCGCACCAGCACGAGCAATAATTAAATCTGCAACCGAATAAGCAAAATTCATTTCTTTTATAAAATCAAGAACAAGAATATTTTTTCCATAATTTTTTTTTATTCTCTTTTTAACATTATCAAAATAAAATTTTCCTGCTTGTAGAATAATAAAAATATCTTTGTTTTTTGAAATTAATTCTAAATGATTAATTACACTTTCATTAATTTGTTTTGCTCCGCCACTTCCTCCCATTATCAGAATTACTTTTTTATTCTTATCTAAATTCCAAAAATCTAATGCTTCTTGCATTTTATTTTTTATTGAAATTAAATTATTTCTTATTGGATTTCCTGTTTTTATAATTTTTTCTTTTGAAAAAAATCTATCCATTTTGTCATAAGAAACAAAAATTTTTTTTGCCTTTTTAGAAAGAATTTTATTTGTAATTCCTGCATAAGAATTTTGCTCTTGTATTACGGTTGGAATTTTTTTTAAATTTGCAAGAAACAAAATTGTGCCGCTGGCATAACCTCCAACTCCTATGCAAATATCTGGTTTAAAATCGTTTATAATTTTTTTTGCTTTGAAAAAACTTTTAAATAATTTGAAAAAAAATGTGAAAATGTGAAAATTAATTTTTCTTGGCAAACCAATAATTGGTAACCCAATAATTTTAAAACCCTCTTTTGGAACTTTATCCATCTCCATTTTCCCTTCCGCTCCAACAAATAAAATATCAATATTTTTATATTTCGCTTTCAATGAATTTGCTATGGCAATGGCTGGAAAAATATGTCCGCCTGTGCCGCCTCCACTAATAATTATTTTTTTCATATTAAATATATTTTTTATATTTTTTTTGTGATTTCATATATTCAATTTCTTTTTTTGCTTTTTCATTTCCTAATTTAAAAGATAATTGAAAAAAATTATAAGATTCTTTTATTAAAATTCTTTTTTCTTTCCTTTTAAAAATAATATTATCAGACCGTTTTCTAATTTCTATTCCCATATCATAATAAATTTTAGAAAATTTTTTATTATTTGAAATTTCCTTACTTTTAACTTCTTCGTCAGCAATTTTTATTTTCACTTGCAAATCTTTTAATTTTGTTAGTTGTTCTTTTATTTTTTTATATTGAAAAATTATAATATCATTTTTATTTTCCAGTTCTTTATCTTTAATTTCAACAAAATTCCCCCAATTTATTATGTTTTTTTTTAATTTATTCAAAGTATCTTCTATGTGCGAGTAATAATTTAAATTAACGGCTATTTTTTCTTTTATAGAAAAAAAATCTTTATTAATAAAATTAATACTGTCATTATATATTGAATTTATATTTTCTAAAGCTATAGATAAATTATTAGATTTTTCATTAGCTATTTCTAATAATTTGCCTATATTTTTTATAATTTCTACAGCATCTCTTTTCTTTAAAGTTTTTATATTAAAAAATTTGCTTTCTGTTTCAGAAACAGAATCTAATATTTCATAAATTTCGCTCATTCCATTTTCCAAACCATGAATATATAAACTGTCATTTTTTCTCAACAGTTCTAATTTTTTCACTTCTTTTTTTGCTATATGATATTTTTTTTCATAAAAATTATCACAAGAAAAAGAAATGTACAAAAATAAGATTATAATAATAATATTATTTTTTTTCATTTTTTTGAAATTTTTTTTTAAAAACATTTTGTAATGTTTCACGAACTCTAAAAAGTTGTGCTTTTACGGTTCCAACAGGCAAATCCAATTCATAAGCAATTTCGTCATAAGTATATTCTTTAAAATATCTTAATTCAACAAGCAATCTATGACGGGGTTTCAATTGACTAACAAGAGATTTAATTAAATGAATTTTTTGTTCTCGTATCATTTCTGCCTCAGGATTTGGCTCATTAGATTGCAAACTAATATAATAATCTTGTTTTTTATATTCACTTGAATTATTATCTAAAGAAATAAAATTCAGCTCTTTTTTTTTCCTTATAAAATCTATACAATTATTTGTTGCTATTTTACTTCTAATGTTAAATCTTCTGCATCACTTTCATTTTTAACCATTTTTAAAATCATATAATAAATAGCTTTTTTATAACGGTTAAGTAGCTGAGTATAAGCATTTTGATTGCCTTTTTTTGCTTCTAAGACAATTTTATAATCTTCCAAAGCTTTATTAGAAAAATTTTTTTTTACTTCCATTTATGTTTCTTTTTAAAAAAATTAATAAATATAATTGCAAAATTAATTAGTAATAAAATTATATCAAACAAAATTACAAAATAAATTAAATCTTTTTCTTTAAAACGTTTCATATTAAAAAAAACAATCAAAAATTGTACAATTGCACGAACAAAAAATAAAATCAAAAGATATTCAATTTTAAATTTTAAAAAAAATAAAAACAAAAATAAAAAGTAAAATAAAAATCTGCTAATAAATTCTCCACCGAGTAAAATTTTATGTTTTAATTTATAGCGTTTTCCTGTTGTTAGATGTCTTTGTTTTTGCGCTATCCATTTAAAAAATTTTGTTTTTGACTTAGAATACGTAAAACTTTCTGGATTTAGTTCTATTTTTGTATTTTTAGAATTGGCAAATTCATTTACATATAAATCATCATCTCCAGAAATTAAATCCATATTTTTATCGAAAGGTCTATATTTGAAAAATTTTGTTTTACGATGAGCGAGATTTCTCCCAACTCCCATATACGGAATTTTCCATAAAGCAAAATTAAAATATTGAATTGCTATAAAAACAGTATCAAAACGAATTATTTTATTTAGAAAAGAATTTGTTTTTTCATAAGCACCGTAAGCTATTACAAATTCCGTTTTTTTTGTGAAATTCTTTTGCATAGAAGAGAGCCAATTTTTTGTTTTTACAAAACAATCTGCATCTGTAAACAAAAGCCATTCATAATTTGCCGCTTTTATTCCTATTGTTACAGCTAATTTTTTTGAATGTTTTATATTTATTTTTTTTATAAAAGTTGTGTATAAATTAGAATATTTTTCTTGATACTTTTCCAAAACTTCCTTAGTATCATCTGTAGAACCGTCATTTACTACAATAACTTCAAATTTTGGATAATTTTGCTCCAAAATAGAAGTCAAAAAATTTTCTAAATTTTCCGCTTCGTTTTTTGCACAAATAATTATAGAAACCGGTTCATGAGGAATTTTTTTTAATTCTTTTTTTTTATAAAAAATCGTTTTTATAAAAACCAAAGTATAATAAAAAATTTGTATTAAAAAAAATAAAAAAAATGCTATAAATAAAATAAGTTCTAATTTCATAAAAAAATTATTTTTGTAAAAATAATTTTTTTGTATAAAAAAATATTTTATAAAATTTGCTTATATGAGAAATTTTAAATTTCAAAGTTTAAAAGAAAAATTTTTTGATTTTAATAAATTAAATTTTTATATTTCGTGTATATTAATTTTTTTGTTACCAATTACAAAAAAAATTATTCCAATTTTAATTGTAATGCTGATAATAACTTTTTTAAGAAAAATTAATTTAAAAAAAATTAATTTTTATTTTTCAAAAAAAAATTTTTTAGAAAAAAGCACATTTTTTTTAATTATTTTATTTTATATTTTCCATATTATTGGAATGTTTTACACAGAACATTTAAGTACAGGTTTTTTCGACTTAGAAGTAAAATTATCTATATTTATTTTTCCAATTTTATTCTTTTTTTCAAGTTCAATTTATAAAAAAAATATTAAAATAATTTTAAATTATTTTATTCTCGGAAACTTTTTTTCTGTAATTTCAATTTTATTTTATGGTTTTTTTCGCTATTTAAAATATGAAAATATAAATTTTTTATTTTATGCCGATTTATCTATTTTCCATCATCCATCTTATTTCGCAATGTATTTAACTTTTTGCATTGCAATTATTTTTTATTTATTGAATAAAAAAATTTTTTTAATTTTCCCTAAATATTTTTACGTTTTTTGCTTTTTTTTATTCACAATAACACTTTATTTATTATCTTCAAAAGCTGGAATTTTAATTGCTTTTATTATAAGTTTTTTAAATTTTTTTATCTATAAAAATGAATTTTTAAATAAAAAACAAAAATTTTTATTTATATTTTTCATCTTATTTTTTTACATCTTTGCTTTCACGCAAAATTACAGGATTAAAAAATTAGATAAAGATTTGAAAGTAAAAAAAGAAGAAATTATAAAAAAAGAAAAAAATTCTGCTTCACGTTTATTGATTTGGGAAAGTGCATTTGTTTTGATAAAAGAAAACTTTTTTTTTGGTGTTGGAACTGGCGATATAAAAAGCGAAATTTTCAAAGTTTATAAAAGTAAAAAAATGAAACACCAATTAGAAAAAAAATTAAATGTTCATAATCAATTTTTAGAAACATTTGTCGGACAAGGATTTTTTAATTTTTTAATTTTAATAATTTTATTTCTTATTTCTTTAAAAGATATTTTTATAAAAAGAAAATTTTTAAATTTATCTTTTTTAATAATTATTGGAATTAATTTTTTATTCGAATCTATGTTAAATTCACAAGCTGGAGTTGTGTTTTTTGCTTTTTTCTACAGCTTTTTAAATTTTATTTATGATGATAAAATTTAAAAAAATGACATTTTTTAAAAAAAATAAAAAATCGTTAAAATTTTGGTCATTTTTCAAAAAATTTTTTTTTTGAAAAAACGGCAATTTTTTACGGTTTTAATTAAAAAAAAATTTTTTGAAAAAAACGGCAATTTTTTATGATTTTAATTAAAAAAAAATTTTTTGAAAAAAACGGCAATTTTTTACGATTTTAATTTAAAAAAATATATTCGTAATATTTATTTTTTTTACATAATTTTTTTACAATTTTCATAGATTTTATTTCGCTTGTTTGTATTTTTATTTTAAAATAAAGAGCAAATACCATATTATCAATATGATTTTTTAATACTTTAATTTTATCAAAATCAATTATTTCTAAATTTTTTAATTCTTCCAAAGAAAAAGCTGTATTTTTTAATTCCTGAAATTTTAATTTTAATAATTCAAAATTATTCTTAATTTCTAAATTATATATTTTTTGCTTTTTATGAAGCAATAAATTATTTTCTAATATTTCAATCTTATCAAATTTTTGAAGCATTATATTTTCAAAATCTATAAAATCAGAAAGCGTTTTATTTTCTAAATTTAAAAGTTCTTGAACTTTTTCTATTATTTCTAATTTTATATGCTTATTTGAAGCATTTATTTTAGGAATACGAAAATAATCTTTCAACCTTCTTATAGCTATAAACATTCCATATTTTTCATCTTTTAGCATGAAAAAATTTCGCAATAAATGTATAGTAATAGGTGAATTTAATAAAGCGAATAAATATAAAATTTCTTGTTTATTATTAGAAAAAACACCTATATAATTATTGCTATATATTAATAAATTTCGTTCTGAATAGTGAAAAAGCCCTGCAAATTGTTTCCTCCAAATTATTTTATATTTTTGTTTAAAAACATTTATTCCCTGACTGCCTTGTGGAAATTTTAATTTGCTAGAAATAGAATAAAAAATATTATTTTCTGATAAATTATATTTTTTATTATCAACTTTTTTAACTATTTCATAATAATCGTCATTTATTTTTTTATCTGAAATTAAATCGTTATTCATTTTACAACCACCATCAACATAAAATTTATTTTCAAAAGTTTTCATTGCAATTTTATGATTATAATATATAGAAAAATCTAAGGTATTTTTATAATATTTGTTGTGAAAATTTATAAATTCTTTGTCTTTTCTTATAAAATTCCAATAAATTAATGTTTTTTTTCTTAGAAATATTTTGAAAACAAATTCCTATGTCATCAGATTTTCTGTTGTAATCAATAACTTTAACTTTATGATTGTCACTAGCTAAACATTTTTTCACTACAAAAATAAGACTTGAAGTTGCGATTTTTTTATTTTGTCCTAAACCCCTATCAATAAACATTTTATTTGAAAAAATTATAATTTTTTCAATTCTTGTATATTTTGAAAAGTGGTATCTTAAAACATCATAATCTGGTTCAGTTAAAATTGTTTGTGGAATAATATAAGATAATATACCGTTTTCTTTCAACAGACCTAGACCAAGTGCAATAAAAAATGAATAAAAATTTGGTTTTGGGGCATACACTTTTCTTTTACTCGGTGTGCTATGTAAATTAACACCATAAACATCACTTAACTTTACTTTTTTTTCTTTTATTAATTTAAAAAACAAAAAATTCTCTTTAGAAGAACATTGATTATAACTTATATACGGCGGATTTCCAATGACATAATCATAACGAAAACGGTCTATTTGTGGTTCTTTCATATTTTCCATACTTAGTTTCATCTCTTTTAAATTGTCTTCATCTCGTACATAACTTATATATCCAAGGTCTAATTCCTTAGTAAAAAAACTCATTTGTTGTTTATTTTTTTTATAAGAAGATTCTGTTTCATAAACCGTATTTTTTATTGAAACATCAAGAAATTCAGAGATACTATCTCTGGTTTTAAAGATTTTTATTTTTTTTTCTATGGGATTATTATAATTATCGTTGATAATTAAAGGCAACATTTTCATAATAATACTCATTTCTGCAAGATAAAGTGGGAACTCTTCTATGTCCAAACCAAAAATATTTTCCCTAATTAATTTTTCTGTTTTTTTCGCATTTGCAAATGTTGGTTTTTTATAAAAAGTATTTATTAAATTTCGGACTGCACTGTATAAAAATGTTCCGCTGCCGCAAGATGGATCTATAATTGATAATTTATTTTCATTTTTATTTATTAATTTTTCTTCATTATATCCTATCTCTTCCAGGATAAAATCAACAATTTCTGGCGAAGTAAAATATTGTCCTTTATTTTTATCTTCATAAATTTGTTTTAAATAATTTTCATAAATAAAACCAAATATTTCATTTTTCACATTTGCAAAATCGTATTTTTTTATAAATACAAAAATATCCAACCATGGCGTAATTTCATATAATTTATTTTGTGGTTTCGCGAGTATTTCTTCCAGAGTTTCATTAATTATTTTCTGCTCCGAAGTAAAAGGTTTATAAATATTCTTAGAAATATTTTTACTTATTATGTTGATTACAAATAAAATATCTCCATAATTTTTCATCTCCAAACTTTGATGAATACGTTTTAAACGTCCTGTAAAATCTTTTCCAAAATTATGAAAATCATTATCTGCAAGTGTCTTATATAAAATAAATTGTATAAAATAAGCATAAGAAATTTCAACAGATTTCTTTATATTTTTTTGCTCATTTATCTCTTTAAAATAGCCTTTCAGATTAAGTTTTTTTCTAAAACTGTCTATTAATTTTGTTATATCATCAAAAAAATTATGTCTGTTTTTTTCTATATTTAAATCCTCTTCGTATTCGGAAGTTTCGGATGTTTTTTCGAAAAATTGCAAATAATAATTTTGTATTTGTGTGTATTCTTTCCAGAAAATAAGAAAAATATTTGTTTTATATAGAATTTCATCTATGGTAAATTCCCTAATAATTATTTTATTGTTATAAAATCGCCAAGTATAACCGTCTGTTAAAATACCATATTTTTTATCCCAAACTTTTTGATAATTAAAAATTTGCTTCTCACCGGTTTTTATGTTTTTATATTTTTTCACTTCAACAGGAATAACTATTTCGTCAGAAATAAATATTATCATGTCAGCTCTTTTTCTTTTTTTTGTTATTTCTAATAAAAATTCATCTTTTCTATCTTTATCTTTTTTTGATAATTTGCCTTTTTTTAAAGAAAAAATATCTTCGGACATTAAAATTTCTGTTACAAAATTTTGAACTCCAGAACCTATTTCATGTTTAGAATATTCGTTTTTTTCCTTTTCCCAAAGAATTTTTATTCCTTTAACTTTCATTTTTATAATTTTTTATAAAATATTAATAAAATGCTAATTTATAAAAAAATTAAAAATAAATATTTTGATAAAAATTTATCATAAAAAATTATATTTTAAAAAAATTTTTTTGAAAAAAACGGCAATTTTTTACGATTTTAATTAAAAAAAAATTTTTTTTAAAAAACGTCAATTTTTTACGATTTTAATTAAAAAAAAATTTTTGAAAAAACGTCAATTTTTTACGATTTTAATTAAAAAAAATTTTTTTGAAAAAAACGTCAATTTTTTACGATTTTAATTAAAAAAAAATTTTTTGAAAAAAACGGCAATTTTTTACGATTTTAAAAAAATTTTTTTGAAAAAACGTCAATTTTTTACGATTTTAATTAAAAAAATTTTTTTGAAAAAACGTCAATTTTTTACGATTTTAATTAAAAAAAAATTTTTGAAAAAAACGTCAATTTTTTACGATTTTAATTAAAAAAAAATTTTTTGAAAAAAACGGCAATTTTTTACGATTTTAATTAAAAAAAATTTTTTTGAAAAAAACGGCAATTTTTTACGATTTTAATTAAAAAAAAAATTTTTGAAAAAAAACGGCAATTTTTTACGATTTTAATTAAAAAAAAATTTTTTGAAAAAAACGTCAATTTTTTACGGTTTTAATTAAAAAAAATTTTTTTGAAAAAAACGTCAATTTTTTACGATTTTAATTAAAAAAAAATTTTTTGAAAAAACGTCAATTTTTTACGATTTTAATTAAAAAAAAATTTTTTGAAAAAAACGGCAATTTTTTACGATTTTAATTAAAAAAAATTTTTGAAAAAAACGTCAAATTTTTTGAAAAAACGGTAATTTTTTATAATTTTAAATTTAAAATTTTTATTTTACAATAAGAATTTCTATTCTTCTATTTTCTTTTTTTTGCCATTCATGTATTTCTGGAAACCACTTAGGATATTTTTTTCCACATGCTATTATGTGTATTCTATTTTTATTAATTCCTTTTTTTACCATATAATTTTTTACTGTATTAGCTCTTCGTTCAGAAAGTTTCATACAATATTCCGCTTTTCCTTTACTATCAGTATGTCCAAAAATAATTATTTCTACATTTTTTCTTTCATTTAAAAAATTTATATAAGTTTGAACAGATTTTTTATATTCATCTGTTAATTTTTCTTTATTATAATCAAAAAAAGCAACTGCTTGTGGTACAGTAATAAATTGTTTTTGTAAATTATCAGCTTCTATCATCCAATATTTTTTTGGTACTTCATCAAGAAATTCTTTTATTTCTAAATCTTCTCCAGTATGATAATAAGTTTGTGTTACAGCACTTTTTTCATCTTTTAAATTATCATATTCTAATTCTATTTCGTGATTTCCTGATTTTGATAATTTAGGTTTATAAGTAATGGTGTAAAAACTTCTCATAATAATTGGTAATTCTTCAAACACTCTATTTATCTCTTTTGTATTATTTATTTTATAAAAATTTCCACCCGTTGTTTTTGCTACCGCTTTCATAATACGATTATTTACTCCGGCACCGTAAGAAATAACATGAACTGTTACATTATTTTTTATTGCTTCTTTTGCAAGTTCTGTTGCGTTAGTTGCGTAGTTTCCAAAGTATTGAAAAGATGAATTTTCCATTCCATCAGTAAATAATAGTCTCCAGCGAAACCATTATTATGAAATGTAGAAAGTAAATTTTTACTATCCTTTTCTAATTTTGTTACTTCTACTAAATTGTGATTAAATTTTGAAATGCTAATTCTGTCAGATTTATATTTATTTTTTATAAAAGAAATAATAGATTTTTCTAAACTAGAAATCGTATAAAACATAGAACCACTACAATCAAGAGCAATAGAAATATCATAAGGAACAGAAAGAGAAACATCATTTCTTTCAAATTTAAATTTTTTAACTTTAACTTTTTTATCGCCTAATTTCTCAAAAATTTTTTTTATAATTTTTTTCTTTCTTCTTTTATTTTCATTTTCTAAACCTTCTATAAAAAATCCAAGAGAATCAACTGCTAAGAGGTATAATTTCACTTCTTCTGGAAACTTGCTATTATCTACAGAAAATATTTCGAAAAATATTTCATCATTTTCATTTAGCTCAGAAAAATCTTTTTTACTTCTTACAAAACTTCGTCTGTTAAGTATCTCTATTTCTTTCTCACGAGTTTCAATTTCTTTTCCTCTATAAGTAACAATTAATTTATACGTTTTACTTGCTTCTGGAACAATACTAATAATTTTTTCTTGTTTTGCTTTATATTTTAAGCCTTCTATTCTTGCTTTAAAACCTTTTGCAACTTTCCATTTTATGTCAATTGGAATATTAGAAGATGAAACCTTAGGAAATTCAAATTCCAAAATTGGACTTTTAATTTCTTCTATTCGTTTTTCTTCATTGTAAACAATTTCACCGTTTTTATCTTTTACTATGAGTAAATAGTTCTTTTTTATATTCAATGGAATTTTTTCATTTCCTTTATTTTTTGTAATTATTTCATCTGATAAACCCGCCAATTCAACAGTAAAATTTTTTTCAACTTCCCATTTAATATAAGCTGGACTTCCTTTGTAAACTGCTTTAGGAATTAAAAATTTAAAAACTGGAGAAAGAACTTTTATTTTTGAAGAATCGGTTTCTATTTTTCCATTGTTTCTGTAAACTTCCCAAGAAAAAACAAAATCTTTTTCAGAATAAATATGTGATTTATCTTTAGAAAAGAACTCTTTTTTTAATCCTTTTATTTTTAAATATTTTGAATATTTGAAATTCCAATTTACATGAAAAGTATCTTTTATATAAATTTCTTTTTTGAAATTTATAAATTCAATATTTTTTATATTTATTTGAATTGTTCGTGATGTTTGTAAATTATTTTTATTTACAGCAATTAATTTAATAAAACTTGTCGTGTCGAAAATAAACTCTTTTTCGCCTTTGCATTCTAATTTTTTTAAAGAATTATCAGAATCAATAAATTTTAAAACGTCTTTTTTTTTACGAGAATTTCTATCTAAAAATCTTTTTTTTTCTATTTCTGCCTCTTCTTTACTTAATTTTTTTATAATAACAAATTTTGCATTTTTTGTTTTCTATTGCAAAATTGTTGGACTTTCATCTGTGTTATTTGCATCTTTCGTCTTAAATTCAGATATCTCAGTTTTTAAAACTTTTATCTTTACATTTTTTGTAATTTCATTTGTGCCAAAAAGAAATTTATTTCTAACTTCTACAATTAATTTATAAAACTTTTTTTTATGAGGTTTTACATAAAGTTCCCCTTTTATAGATAAACTATCTTTTGTTTTTTTTATAGAAACTTTTTTAACATTTTTAATATGAGAAAGATCCCACATAAGTTTTACACTATCTCCTTCAAAAATTTCTTCTTTTTCGGCATGAAATATTATTTGTGATTTGATAAATTTTGTTGTGAAACAAAAAATAAAAAGAAAAAAAATAATCTTTTTCATAATAAATATTTTTTTATAGTAAAAATTTTAATTTGACCATAAATCACTTTCCATATTTCGCATCTTTCGTTTTTTTCTTTCTTTATTGAACAGACGTTTAGAAAAAATGTCGTCAAAAGTTTTATTTTCTGTACTATTAATTGGATTAAAAGCCTGGTGTTTTGCAAGAAACTGCCTTATATTAGGAAAATAAACCCAAAACAATTTTTTTTTAATTAGATTATTTTTGTGCTCATCTTTTTCATAATAATGCCTTTTTGGACATATTCCCAATATCCTAACTTCCATTTTAGAACTTCCTTTATAAACAAACCAGCCTTCCATTATAAGTAATTCTGTCACTTGAAATGTATTTATTTCACCTCTTTTTATCTTAGAATCTTCATTGTAATAATATTTAGAATCTGGCTTTGCAATTTCACCATCAGTAAAAAATCCATTATTTTTTATTTCTGTAAAACTTATTTTCTTCCTAAACATATTATATGAATTCTCGGCGGAATATGCAGTTATTAATTCTTTTTTTATACTGTAAAGTAATAAATCTATTAAATTCATTCGGTCGTTAAAACCTCCTTCTGGTTCATCTGGTAAATATAAAGTATGATTGATTTCTTCTCTTAAATCTATTATTCGCAAAGTTTTTTTAAACCATATTATATCTTTTTCTCTTATATTTTCATAAGAAATAACTTTCCTACCAGAAACATTTTCCTGAGAATAAGAGAATAAAAAAGTAATATAAAAAATAAAAAATAAAAAATAAAATTTCATACTTTAAATTAATTTATAAAAACAAATTA
>NBLL01000140.1 GCA_002084355.1 Bacteroidetes bacterium 4572_128
TTTTTTCATAAAAACGGCATTTTTTTAAGATATTTTATAATTTAAAAAAAATTTTTTTTCATAAAAACGGCATTTTTTTAAGATATTTTATAATTTAAAAAAAATTTTTTTTCATAAAAAACGGCATTTTTTTAAGATATTTTATAATTTTAAAAAAAAATTTTTTCATAAAAACGGCATTTTTTTAAGATATTTTATAATTTAAAAAAAATTTTTTTTCATAAAAACGGCATTTTTTTAAGATATTTTATAATTTAAAAAAAAAACGGCATTTTTTTAAGATATTTTATAATTTAAAAAAAAATTTTTTCCATAAAAACGGCATTTTTTTAAGATATTTTATAATTTAAAAAAAAATTTTTTCATAAAAAACGGCATTTTTTTAAGATATTTTATAATTTAAAAAAAAATTTTTTCATAAAAAACGGCATTTTTTTAAGATATTTTATAATTAAAAAAAATTTTTTTTCATTAAAAACGGCATTTTTTTAAGATATTTTATAATTTATAAAAAAAATTTTTTTCATAAAAACGGCATTTTTTTAAGATATTTTATAATTTAAAAAAAATTTTTTTTCATAAAAACGGCATTTTTTTAAGATATTTTATAATTCATAAAAACGGCAATTTTTTCATAAAAACGGCATTTTTTTAAGATATTTTATAATTAAAAAAATTTTTTTTCATAAAAAACGGCATTTTTTTAAGATATTTTATAATTTAAAAAAAAATTTTTTTCATAAAAACGGCATTTTTTTAAGATATTTTATAATTAAAAAAAAAAACAAAGATACAAACCTAAATTTTTTGGGTTTTTGTATATTGAAAAAAAATTTATTGAAAATAAATTTCCCAAAAAATGCTAAAATTTCACGAATTTATAAAAAAAAAAATTTTCAAAAAACGTCAATTTTTTACGGATTTTATAAAAATTTTTCAAAAAAACAGGTAATTTTTTTGGTTTGTATCTTTGAAATTTTTTTTTAATAAAAAATTAAAAAAAATGCCGTTTTTAGAAAAAATTTTTTTTATGAAAAATGAAATAAAAAATATTGTAAAAATATTAAAAGAAGGAAAGTTAATTTTATGTCCAACCGATACTATTTGGGGAATTAGCTGTGATTTTAGAA
This sequence comes from Bacteroidetes bacterium 4572_128, assembly GCA_002084355.1. GTDB lineage: Bacteria > Bacteroidota > Bacteroidia > Bacteroidales > 4572-128 > 4572-128. The sequence continues at coordinate 1,131 of NBLL01000140.1, forward strand.
ACGAAAAAGCAATAGAAAAAATTTATAGAATTAAAAAACGTTCTAATAAAAAAAGCATGATAATTCTTACAGATAATATAAATAAAATTTCACCTTATATTAAAAATATTCCAAAATCTGCTTTAAACTTAATAAATTCTGTAAATTATCCTTTAACAATTATTTATGAGGATATTTTTGGTTTACCAAAAAATCTGATTAATGAAGACGGTAGTCTTGCAATTAGAGTTACTAGGGAAAAATTTACAAAATTATTAATTAATGAATTTAAAAATCCTATTGTATCTACATCGGCAAATATTTCAAATGAAAAGACACCAAAAAACTTTTATGAAATAAATTCTGAGATAATTAAAGCAGTGAATTATGTTGTTTCTTATGGGCAAAATAATAAAAAACTTTCTAAGGCTTCTTCAATTGTAAAATTATATGGTGAAAATAAAATTAAAATAATAAGGTAAATTTATTTTAATCTAAGGAATTTCCTCCTCTTGAGGATAATTCTAACATTTTTTGGTATTGTGCTGGATTTAAATCGTTGAAATAATAATCTGCTGGGTCTAATGCTTTTCCATTTTTTCTAACTTCATAATGTAAATGTGGACCTGTTGATAAGCCAGTATTTCCAACTTCTCCGATAACATCACCTCTTTTTACTTTTTGATCTTTTTTCACATAAATTTTATGCATGTGTCCATAAACTGTTGTATAACCAAATCCATGTTTAATTTTAATACGTTTTCCAAAACCTTTAACTCTTCCAACTTTATATACAGTTCCTTCTCCTGTAGCATAAATTTTTGTTCCAACTGGTGCTGTGAAATCCATACCTTCATGAAATTTTCTATATTTTAAAATAGGATGAAATCGCATACCAAAACCAGAAGCCATACGTTTTAAATTTTCATTGCTAACAGGCTGAATGGCTGGAATACATGCAGAGCGTTTTTCTCTTGTTTTTACTAATTCTTCAACAAGGTCATAAGATTTTGATTGTATATAAACTTTTTTCATTATTTTATCTATGCGTTTTGTCGTCTCGATAACTATATCTGAATTATCCATTCCTTCTAAATTTTCATAGTTATTTACACCACCGAAACCAGCATTTCTTATGGTACTTGAAATTGGCTCTGCCTCGAAAATAACACGATAAATATTGTCATCTCTATATTGAATATTTTTTAAAACTTTACTAACATTATCCATTTTTTTATCTAATGATTCGTAATTTGCAAGTAATTCTTTGTTCTTACGTTTTAAACTTCTTTCTTTTGGAGAATCAAAAACAAACAAAAAAACAGTAAATAAAATAATACCTATTACTATACTTGCTGCTAAATCTGTAAATATAAATTTAAAAATTCTTTCTTTGGTAGAAAATTCAATCTTATCATAGTTCAGTGATTTTGGATTAAATACATATTTACTCTTTTTTTCCATTTCGCTTAAAATTATAAAAAATCTTAAAATATATAATCAAATTTAATTCAAATTTTAATATTTTTTCATAAAAAATTAAAAATAATGACAAACGTAAATAAAAAAATGATAAATACAATAAATAAATTTATAAAAATTTATTTTTTATTAAAATAAAATGCGAAAAATAATTTTCATTTTGTTTGTTTTCTTATTTGTAAATATTTCAAATTTTGCTAATGAAATAATTTATCAAGATACGATTAAACAAGCAAAACCAACAAAAAAAGAACAATTTGAGAAATCAAATTTAGAGAAAAATAAAAAATTAAATGATGATGAAGAATTTGATGAATTCGAAGAATTTGAAAACTTAGATGAAAAAAGTTCTCAAAATGATGATGAATTTGAAAATTTAGAACCAGAAGAAAACAAAGAATTAAATTCAAATAAACAATGCAAAAATATGGATGAAGGAATTTCTGACTATTTACTTTGGATATTATGGATTTTATTTTTTACTGTAATGGCAGGAGTTTTTGTAAGATTTGAAATTCTAAGAAATACAAGAGCAATTTTTTTAATTGCTGGAATATTGTTAATGGGTTTTTATAGAGGTGCTTGTCCTTGTCCAATTTCAAGTATTCAAAATTTATTTTTGTGGATAATTGGCGAAGACATAAATTGGCAAACTACAGTTTGGTTCTTAGCTTTAATTCCAATTACATATTTTTTTGGAAAAGTTTGGTGCGGTTGGATATGTCATCTTGGTGCTTTACAAGAATTTTTATTTTTGCCAACAAAAGTAAAAATATTACATTCGGAAAAATCACAAAAAATTATGCGAATAATTAGAAAAATTTTATTTGTAATTTTAATTATTCAATTATTAATGACCAGAACAATTTTATTCGATAAAATAGACCCTTTCAAAGTTGCTTTCAATTTATTTGCAACAAATACAACGGCATGGATTTTATTTTTTTTAATGCTTATTTCTTCACTTTTTATTTACCGTCCATTTTGCAAAACAGTTTGTCCAATAGGATTAGTACTTGGATGGATTGCTAAAATTCCATTCGCATCTGTAATAGGACAAAATGGAGATTGTAGGGCTTGCTCCATTTGTAATAATGCTTGTAAAATTAGAGCAATTACAAGAGATGATAAGTTTTCAAAATTAGATAATCAAGAATGTATAGCTTGTGGCGAATGTTTAACTGATTGTAAAAAAAATGCAATATCTTTTTATAAAAAAACTAAAATTCATTCTGATAAAATTGATTTAAAAAAATTGAATTAAAAAATTTTTTTTAAAAAATAATATACATTTTTGCAAAATATTTTAAATAATTTTTTTATGAAGAATTTTGAAATTAAAGAAGTTTTAAAAGAACTTGGAATAGAAGAACTTAATTTAGGAACTTCTACAGGTAATTTATGGTTTTCTAATGGACCAGAATTAACTTCTTATTCTCCTGCTGATGGTTTAGAAATCGCGAAAATTAAACAGACAAGCAAAGAAGATTATGATGCAGTTATAAAAAAATCTGAATCTGCTTTTAAATATTGGAGAACTATTCCTGCACCAAAAAGGGGCGAAATAGTTAGACAAATGGGAATGGAGTTGAGGAAATATAAAGAACCATTAGGAAAATTAGTTTCTTATGAAATGGGAAAAATTTATCAAGAAGGTCTTGGTGAAGTGCAAGAGATGATAGATATTTGTGATTTTGCTGTTGGACAATCTCGTATGCTTTATGGAATTTTGGGCATGGAATGCAATGTTAGCTTTTATTGCTGGTAATGTTGTTGTTTGGAAACCGTCTTCTAAGGTTTTTTTATGTGCTGTTGCAACACAAAAAATTATTTCTAATGTTTTAAAAAGAAATAATTTACCAGAAGGAATTTCTAATCTTGTTGCTGGTGGTTCTAAGTATGTTGGCGATAATTTTTTAAGTGATAAAAAAGTTTCTTTGATTTCTGCTACAGGTTCTACTCGTGTAGGAAAAAGAGTTGCACGCATAGTTGGTGAACGTCTTGGAAAAATGATTTTGGAACTTGGTGGAAATAACGCAATTATTGTTACTAAGGAAGCTGATTTTGATATGGCAATTATGGCTACAGTTTTTGGTGCAGTTGGAACCGCGGGACAACGTTGTACTTCTACTCGTCGTTTAATTGTTCAGGAAGATATTTATGATAATTTTAGGGATAAATTAGTAAATGCTTATAAGCAAGTTGCAAATAAAATTGGTCATCCGCTTTGTGCTGACACACTTGTAGGTCCAGTTATTGACAAATATACTGTAAAAGATTTTACAAATGCTCAAGAAAGAGTTATAAAAGAAGGAGGTAAAATTTTATTCGGCGGCGAAATTTTAAGCGGTGAAAAATATGAATCTGGTTGTTATGTTGTTCCTGCTTTGGCAGAAGCGAAAAACCATTTTGATATTGTACAAGAAGAAACTTTTGCTCCTATTTTATATTTGTTAAAATATAAAACTATAGAAGATGCTATAGAAATTCATAATAATGTGCCCCAGGGTTTATCTTCATCGATTTTCTCTAATAACATATTAGAAACAGAAAAATTCTTATCTGTTTGTGGTTCTGATTGTGGTATTGCAAATGTAAATATTGGAACTTCCGGAGCAGAAATTGGTGGTGCTTTCGGTGGTGAAAAAGAAACTGGCGGAGGACGTGAATCGGGTTCTGATGCTTGGAAGTATTATATGAGAAGACAAACAAATACTATTAATTACGGCACAGAATTACCTCTTGCACAAGGAATAGTTTTTGATTTAGATTAAAAAAAATTTCAAAGTATATTTTTTTAAATAGTGTTCAAATTAATATTGAACACTATTTTTTTTATTAAAAAAAACACAATATTTCAAAAAATATGAAATTTTTATTTATGAAATAAAAATTAAAAAATATTCCAAAAATTGTTTTGAATATAAATTGAAAATAGATTTTAAGTTTTTATAATAAAAAATACTAATGTAAAATGATTTTTAAATATTATTAATAAATTAAAAAAATTGTTATAATTACTGTAAAAATTATGAAAAATATTCGTTCTTTGAAAAATTTTTAAAAAATAAAAAATTATGAATAATTTTTTCTTGAATAAAACCAAAGAATTTAGTAAAGATTTAAAAAATGAAATTATAAATTATAGAAGGCATTTCCACAAATACCCGGAATTGTCTTTTAATGAATTTGAAACTTCAAAATTTATTTGCAAAGAATTAGATATTTTAAAAATTCCTTATCGTAATAAAATAGCAAAAACAGGAATAGTTGCTGTTTTGCAAGGAAAAAGTAAATCTAAAAAAATATCTAAAAAAATTATTGCAATTCGGTCAGATATGGATGCTCTTCCGATAAAAGAAGAAAATAATATTTCTTATAAGTCTAAAAATGAGGGAATTATGCATGCTTGTGGACATGATGTTCACATGGCATGTCTTTTGGGTGTTGCGAGAATTTTAAAAAAATTAGAAAATTATTTTTCCAGAAAAATCTATTTGATTTTTCAACCTGCAGAAGAAATTTTACCCGGTGGAGCAAAACTTCTTTTGGAAGAAAATATTTTCACAGAAGAGCCAGAAATTGTAATCGCACAACATATTTCTCCATTTATAGAAGTTGGAAATATTGCTTTAAGAAAAGGTTTATATATGGCTTCTTGCGATGAAATTTACATAAAAATTTTATCAGAAGGTGGACATGCGGCTATGCCAGAAAAAACAATAGATACTGTTTTAATTTCTTGTCATATTGTTATTGCTTTGCAGCAAATTATTAGTAGGAATAAACCAGCTAATTTGCCTGCAGTTTTGTCTTTTGGAAAAATAGAAACAGGAGGAGCACAAAATATTATTCCGAAAGAGGTGAAAATAGAAGGAACTTTGCGAACAATGGACGAAGAATGGAGAAAAAAAACAAAAGAGAAAATAAAAAAAATTGTTAATTTAATGGCAGAAAGTATGGGAGCAAAATCAGAAGTAAAAATTCTTGACGGTTATCCAGTTTTAAAAAATGATGAAAATATTTCAAAAAAAGCTGAAAAATTAGGAAAAAAATTTTTAGGTGCAAACAAAGTAAAAAATTTGGAAATATCTATGGCAAGTGAAGATTTTTCTTATTTCTCTCAGAAATATCCATCATTATTTTTTAGAATTGGTACAAAAAATAAAGAAGAAAAAAATATAAAAAAACAACATACATCGACTTTTGACATTGATGAAAATGCTTTAGAAGTTGGAAGTGGAATTATGAGTTATTTAGCTTTATCTTTATAATTTATAAATTATAAAACAATTAAAAAAATAAAAAAAATTTTTTCAAAAAACGTCCAAAATTTTAATGTTTTTTATTTTGAAATTTAAAAAAAAATTTTTTTCAAAAATCGTCCAAAATTTTACCATTTTTTATTTTGAAATTTAAAAAAAAAATTTTTTTTTCAAAAAAACGCCGAAATTTTAATGAATTTTGAAATTAAAAAAAAATTTTTTTTCAAAAAAACGATGAAATTTTAATAAATTTTGAAATTAAAAAAAAATTTTTTTTCAAAAAAAACGCCGAATTTTTAATAAATTTTTAAATTTAACAAATTTAAAAAACGATGAATTTTGAGATATTATGCAAGTAATAAATGCAAATTCAATAGGAAAATCCTAAAAAACTAATTTTTGAAGAAATTTATAATGTGTAAACCCTAATCATTTTACCATACAAACAATATAAAATAACTTGCTCCAATAATAACAATAAATAATAACAATAAACAATAACTGATGCACATTATCAAAAGAGTAGTTAAAATTGATTTAATCTTATTCATTGGGAAAATCTTGTAAAAAAAATAACAGGTATAAATAAGTGTTATAGAACTAATAGAATAATCCATTGTTACTGGAAATATAAGTTCTATAGGAATTAATAATATTTCTATTAAAGTCGTTTCAAGAATTAAAAATGTACTAATAATTAAATATTCACCATAAAATAGTCTTTTTGATTTATAAAACCATTTTAAATAATACTAAAAAAAGGAATAAATAGTATTGGCATAAAATGAATATTCTCTGCAAAGAGCTCTATTAATTGCTCTATAAACATATCTATTTCTAAATCATTTGTTGAATCTATATCTATAATTTTTTCACCTTCATCATAAAATAAGGTTAAAATAAGAGCTATATGAATACCACTAATAATTAATAAGTATTTTAATGGATTAAAATAAGAAATTGTGCTACCCTTTTTTAAATAATCATAAATTACTTTATCAGGTTTTATAAATAGCATTCTAATGGTGTAAAAGAAACTTTTATTTATATCTAATGCATCCAACAAATACATAAAAAAACTATGTATAGTAAATCGTTTATCATATATTTTTTGCCCACAATTACTACAGAAATTATTAATAATAATTGAATTGCAACTTTTACACGTATCTTTTTCTTTCATCTTATATTTTTAACTAATCTTAGATAATAAATTTATATTTATACAAAAATAATTCTTTATTCTTTTACACAATAAAAATGGTTTTTTTATGCAAAATTTTTTTCAAAAAAAACGCCAAATTTTTTAATTTTTATTTCAAAAAAAATTTTTTCGAAAAAACGCCAAAATTTTTAATTTTAAACTAAATTAAACTTTTTATTTTTTTTTTTTAATTATAAAAATAAAAATTATATTTGATTTTTAATCATTTACATTATAATTTTAATGAGCAAAATACCAA
>NBLL01000141.1 GCA_002084355.1 Bacteroidetes bacterium 4572_128
AAAAATTTTTTCCAAAAAACGATGAAATTTTAAGATTTTATTTTTAATAAAAAATTTTTTTTTTCAAAATCGTGAAAATTTTAATGTTTTTAAAAAATCTTAAAACAAAATTGGTGTTTTTCAAAACACCAATTTTTAAATTAATTAAATTTTTAAATATTAATTAAATTAAATCTTACACTAAAACCAACTTTTGTATTTACAGTTCTGTAAGAATTTGAAATTTTAGGGTCGTTAATAACATTGTCAATGAAAAATCTTAAAACAAAACTATCTCCAAGATTATAATCAGCAGCAACTTTTAAAGTAATAATTTTTTGTCCCGCAGTTGCTTCGTTTTGGTCCTCTTCAATTTTTCTAATTATCGTAACATTATCTCGTATAGAAAAATCTATGCGAGTATTCAAATCACTTTTAAATTGCTTTTGCGAACCACCAACTTTTATATTAAAAGCAAGACTTTTAAAACGATAACCAACACCAAAAACATATTCATTATTTCTAACTTCAATAATTTGATTGTTCGTAAAATTTAAAGTCAAATTTCTTGTCTTTTTAAACTCAAATTTAGTACTTAATAGGTTTTTCCAAGTAATATCTATTCCGGCAATTGGCGAAATTTGTTCGTTAATAGTTACCGAATTAATTAAATTCTGAGGAACGAAATTTCCATTTCCCATTGTATCTATAGTATTTCTCACATAAGAAAAACCATCTTCTTCCTCCTTAAAATCTAAACTATTTTCATAACCACCAACATTATAAGTACATCTATAAGCATGAGAAATATTCACAGTTTTAAGATATTTTTTGAAAAATTCAACCTTAGATAAACCATTATAATTTATCCTCCAATTTGGAATCGGAATTGCAGGAAAATTATCTAAATCAAAATCTTTCGCATTTTTTCCTGCATAAGCCGATAAAAATGAACTTAATAAAACGTCCTGAGAATTAGGTCCATAGCCATCAGGAAAATTTGTTTCTGGGTCAATAATATCCGGATTATATTTTGAACTTCTTGGTCGTTCTTTTGCCATACGTTCGGCGATAATAATTCTGTTATTTTTAAAATCGTCAAAAGCTTTAGAATTATAATCATCATCAATACTCCAAAATGCTGTTCTAAAAGTAGAAAAACTCATACTAAAATTTCCCAGTGTTCTGGTGTTCGTTGGTTTAAAATTTCCATCATTGTCCGAAACCCAATATTCTCTAACATTTTCTGAATATTGACGACTTGCAGTTAAATCTATTCTAAAATCTTTCACAGGTTCTATGGTGGTTTTGAAATTTAAATTACTCCCATAATTATTCAAAAATTGAGAATTTAACATCGTATCTGTTGTTATCCAATCATTTTCGGCAGCCATATTTGGAAAATTTTTGTCATTCCAACCAAAAACAAAAGGAATACCCGGAGCATATTTTTCATTTGGTTGCTGTAAACCAAAATAATCTGTACTATGAACATAACCGGGCAAAATTATTCCCATATTTTCAGAATAAGTAAAAGACATGTTTTTTGTTGCCATTAAAGTAAAAACCGTTCTGTCAATAATTTTTTTCAAAATATCTTCCTTAGCTTTTCTTCTTCCAATAATTTCAACATTCACATTTTTATAATTTTTATCAACCTTGAAAGTTACTTTGTTTTCATTCTTAATTTGCATTATTCCAATAATTTCCTTTTTATTCTTTCCAAGAACTTTTATCTCAACGTCTTCAGTTTTTAAATTATGTTTAATTGTTTTTGGAATATTTGCCTTTAAATTTACATTTTCTTTTTTAAATTCTACATGCTCAATTTTTGGCTTAGGTTTTTTTCTAGAAGATCTTCTATATTTTCTATTTAAAGCTTTTAAATATTTAGATTTATTATATAAATTCAAAAAATTTAAATTCAAATTTCCTTGTCTTCTTTGCGTATTATTAATTTCATTTCCAAGATCTCTATCTCTATAAATTGGTCCAGCCAACCAATTATAAGTTCCGCTGTATCGCAAACTTAGATTTACCCAATTCAAAAATAAAATTTTATTAATTGGCACATTATAAGAAACATTTATTTTTTGATGGAATTCTGTGGTTCTACCAAAACTTTTAATATTTTCCCAAATTGTATCTCTTTTTTCTTCATAATCAAAATCATCTTTATCAATTCTTCCAATAGGTTCATCTATTCTTGCGGTATTTGTCGCCGAATAATCTATTTTTATAGTCTTTGTTAAATCGTATTTTAAATTATAAATTCTATTCCAAGTAAAATCTTTATCGTACATTGGACGAATAACCAAATCTGGATTGCTGATATTTCTTAATTTAATTTCATTATATCTTCTGTCCATATCCGTAGTAAAAGAAACTTGCTTTGGCATATAATAAAAATTAAAATCTCTAATAATTCTCAAAGAAGGTTTCCTTAAAAATTTAATTTTCTTCAGAGGCGTAATATTTTTCGGTCTTGTATTGAAATTGTAATTTATCGCACCGAAATAATTTTTCAATTTATTATATTCCGTGTTTGGATTTCTAATGTAAGTTTCATTGTAACCATAACTAAAAGACCAATTAGAAATGTCATAAAGTTGAGGTTTACTTCTTGCTCCACCACCTTTTCCACCTCTGTTAGACGGTTTCATTCCACCGGCTTTTCCGTCTTTTCCAGATATAGTTTTATTATCAGAATTTTCTTTTTTATCATTAAAAAATATTTTTCTAATTTTTACATTACTAAAATTAATACTTTTTTTCTCTGTAAAATCCTGAGCATTATGAGTAATTTTGTCTCTGTCTTCTGAGGAAAGATTTTCTTCATCTAATGCATCTTCCAGAAGTACATCTGGGTCAAGCGGGTTGTATTTTGGATTTTTAACATTTCTGGAATAAGCAAGATACATAGGAACACTGATGCTTTACTTGTACTTCCGGAAAAAGAAACCGTAGCAAAATCAGCAAGATTCATACTAATTCTTGCATTTGCTGCCCAACCTCCTTCTTCGTCAAAATCACTTAGACGCAATTCGTTCATCCAAATTTCACCAGATTTTATAAAACCATCGTCATTTTCATTTTTATTTTTATGAGGATTTCTAATTCCTAACATCACAGTACGAACATTACTTAAGTTCGGATTTCCCATGACAATTACACGATTATTATTATCATAAGAAACATAAGGAATTGTCAGTGAAACATTAGAATTAGATTCTCTCATTTTGGAATTTCTCTCCTGTTTTACATCTTGGAAAGTTCCCAATTCAAAATCTATTCTATTTTTTGATGGCCAGACTTTTAATCTGTCCTCTCCATTACTATCATCATAACGTCCTTCCGGAGTTATCTTTAAACTTACTTCATACTCGTAATAATTTTGTGTGTAATCCGAACCAAAACGAATAAACGCCCTTAATTCATCATCTTCCAATGGATAACCAATTATTTCTTCCGCATGAATTTCCATTTTTAGACGTTTATATTGTCTAATATCCATATCAAGAGTTTTGTAAACTGCTCTGGCATCTCCATCAGGCAAATCAATAACTTTTAAAACTATAGACTGCTCATTTTGTAAAGTTTGAATGGTATTTGTTGGGTCAGTTTCTCTGGAAATTCCCGGAGGTAAAACATAATTTACAGGTTCTTTAGTACCGTTTTCTTCTATATTTACAGCCGAAACATCAAAACTTCCTTGCTCATTTTGTGGATATGCAAGTCCCTCATTTCCTTCCACAAGGTTTAGCTCGTATTTTCTCCATTCACTGCGAATTAAATCTAAAGACCCAAATCTTAAAATAGTTGTTTCTTCGAAATTATGCAAAAACATACGAATAAAACGTATAGATTTAAAATCCTGTATAGGACCAAATTTGTCCATATATTTTTGAATCGGTATTTTAAATTGATACCAAGTTACAGAAGATTTTTGCTTGTTTTTGAAAGTTGCTTTGTAAGAAATTTTATCTGTAATATAATTATTCCCAATCTTCATATCATCTCTTCTTAGACTTACTTTATATTGAAAATAACTTTCATTTTCACTCAAAGTATTATCTCTGTTAATATCTTCAACATCAGGTAAAGTTGTTGGTGTGGTTGCATTGCTGGAAGTTGGCGAATTATTTTCTAAACCATTATAAAATTTATATCTTTCTACAATTTCTGCTCTTTGTCCATCATAATTTTCGCTCAGATAATCAGTGTAATTATCTTTAGATGGGTCATTATTTATTTTTTCGTAAGCTTCTGCATTTAAAATATTTTGCATAATACTTAAATAATCTTGAAAAAAAAGTCTTTCATCATCATCATTTAAACCGTCAAAACCTATGTCTTGAAATTGTCTTTTGTCTGGGTCATTATCAAAACCTGTAGATGCTGGTTGTCTCGTAGAAATACGCCCCCAAACCGAAGTATCTACATTTGTTATTTCTGAAGAAGTTGGCAAACCATGTTCTAAACTTTTTCGTCCATCTTTCAAAATATCTTCAGAAATGTTCCCTAAATTAAAATATAAATCTCCTCCTATATTTGAGCTGTCTTCATCTTCCACAAAAGGATCCATTATCCAAAATTCAATAAATTCAATATTTGCTGTTTCAAAATCATTAGTTGGCACTTCTCGCATAATTCCAGCCCAACGTTTTCTTGGGTTTGTAAAATGTCCATCTTCAGACAAATTATCAGTATCATAATTATAAGGTCCAATTTCTGTTGGACGATAAGTTAAATCTAAAGTATTTATACTGACAGGCATACCCGTTTTACTTTCTTTATTTGGAAAAATTTCCTTTTCTAAAATTTCTCTTACAAAATGACTGGAAACAAAATCAGCGTCATCTTTTATGTAAGATGGCGTATTGCTTTCTGTACGTTGAAATAAATTTTCTATGGTGTACCAAGATAAAAGCGAACGATTAAAACCATAAAGCAAAGAATCTGTCAATTCCGCCTCAGGAAACATATTTTTTTGCATTTGCGGTGTACTTGACAAAGACCATGCAGTACGTTGTTTTAAATCTATGGAAGTATTTGTTCCCTCAAAATCATCTATATAAGCAACTCCTTCATCTCCAACAGCATCAGAATGTCCGGGAATTAACTGAGCAAATTCACCACTAATAATAATATCAGATTCTTCTTTTGTATCTAAAAAAGGTAAAGCATCTACCATTTTTGTTAAAAATGGTGCTTCTGTTCTATACATTCCATCTACTCCCCAAATTGTATTTGAAATTGGTTCGTCTCCGGCATTTACCTTTGTTGTGAGAGGTTTTTCTGTTAAATTTAAAATTGTTGCACCTAAATTAAAATTGTCAGAAATTTTATAATCTAAATGTGTTCCGAATAAAGTTTTTTGAACTATATTAAACATCCTAAATTATAATCAACTACATAATCTTGATTTTCAATAAGTTTACGTCCTCCGGCAGTAACAACAACAGAACCATCAGGAATATTAAAAGCACCTAAATAAATTTCCGAGCTGGAAGAGGATTTATAAGTTCCCTGTAGGAAAAATTTATTTTTCTTTGCTATTTGTCTGGCATCACTTTGAATGGAATCATATAATTCTTGAAAAATATACCTTTCTGCTTCAGCATCATTATTAATTTTCTCTTTCAAATAAGAACCAAAAGGCTCTAAAACTGGAAAAAATATTCTTCCATTTGACGAATTAATTGTTACTCCATTTATAAAGTCAAATTGTCCATCTGGATAAGGATCCAACTGAGAATTTACATTATCTAAATTTAAAACCTCCAATAAAACTTTATTTTTTATGTCGCCGACAGGCAAATAATTTATTGAACTTCCAGTTTTGTCGTCTTGATACATAACATTCAAGAAAAATTCTTTACTATCAACTTGATACGCTCCTATTGCGTAAACATTTTTCAACATTAAATCCCAAGTGGATAATTTCGGAGTAAAATATGTACCTTTTAATAATTTCAAAACTAAATTTTGATTTGCAGGAACTCCAGAATTTGATAATTCACCAATTTTATAAATAACAGTATCATTTGCAATTGTATATTCATATGCAACAGCAAGAACTTCGTCAGAATTTAAAGAGGAATTTAAAGAAATAAAACCAAGCTGAGGGTCTAATTTATATACGAATACCTCTGGATAAAACTGTTTCATAAAAATTATTTACATCATTATTTGGAAGTGGAACAACAGACGGTAATTCACCATTTTGATTTCTTGGAACTTCTGCCAGCTCAGAAAAAGCAACTATATTTCTGGAATCTTCGAAATTACCCATTTTATTTGTTACCCAAACTTCTACTCTTTGAATTGTAATACTTGAACTTATTAAAGGCAAATCTTTTAATGCATCGTCATAATTTTTCACAAAATAATGAGATAAAAAGAAATGTTTATTTGCTTCGTAATTATCGGCATAAATTTCAAAATCATTAATTTGAGCGCCTCCTTCAACTTCTATGACCGAAGTTTCACCCTTTTGACGAGACAAAATAGACGTAACCATTAAATTACCAAATTTTAATTTTGTTTTAATTCCGAAAAGACTATGAGCACCAGTTATCAAAGTTCCTGTTAGAGGCAAAGTAACATCTCCTGCTTCTATAAGTTGTATAATTTCATCTTCTTTACCTTGATAAGCTAATTTTGTTTTATTTTCAAATTCAAAAGATGCTTCTGTATCATACTTTATTCCAAGTTCAACTTTGTCTCCTATTTTTCCCATGACGCTCATTTGAATTTTTTCGTCAAAATTGAACATCGTGCTTGTTTGTAAATTTTTATCGAGATTTGGATTTTCAGTTTTATATCTGTCTATTCCAAAAGTCAATTCTGCCGAACCTTGGGGCTTAATATCTATGGTATTTTTTCCAAAAACTCTTTCAAAAACTTCACTATCTATTGCCAATTGCGGTATCCATGAAGAGGATTTTCCTGCTTTTTGTCCGGAAGCTTTTTCTTTCCAATAATTTTTAACAGATTTATCAAAATCATATTCCAAGTAATCATCAATATCCATACTTTCAGAACTTTGATATTCAATATCTCCAATTTTATTTTTTATAATATATTGGTTTGTTTCTGGGTCGTATTCTAAATTCTGCGTTACATTTGAAGGTTTTTCCATATATAACTTAGAATTTGGCGTTTTTCTACCGTCGAAATAATTTTCATCTTCTTTAAAAGGAAAAGGTAAAGAATCATTTGTCGGAGGAGGCGTATCTATTTTTGTAACAAAATCTCCAAAATACAGTTTAAAATTTTCTGGATTTATATTTGTTTCAACCGCTTCTGTGTAAAGCTTTTTTTATCAAGTCTTCTACGCTTAATTTATTATTTTTCAAAAGAATTTTTTTCAAAGCTCGTTCAATTTTCATCTTATTAAAACCAAGAGTTAATAATGCTGATGCAGCTTCATTTTTCAATTCTTCGTCCACCAAAGATAAACCGGAGTCTTTTATTTCTGGTTCTTCTATTTTATCTTTTAAATCTAAAATTGCTCTTTGTGCAGTTTTTTTTCCAATTCCTTTAACTGTCATTATTAAATCGGCATTTTCATTATAAATGGCTTTTTGCAATTCGTTTGCCGAAAAAGAAGACAATATTAATCGTGCAGTATTTCCTCCTATTCCAGAAACAGAAATTAAATGTCTAAACATTAATCTTTCATTAAATTCAAAAAAACCAAAAAAATCATTAGTATCTTCTTTTAATATCTGGTGAAGATATAATTTACAAATTTGTTTATTGACAATTTGTTTATAAGTTGATAATGAAATTTTTATAAAATATCCTATTTTATAATTTTCTAAAACTACATAAGTAGGTTTTAATTCTATTACTTTTCCTTCAATGTATTCGTACATTTTTTAAATAAAATTATAATTTAATTTTTTAAATATTAAAAAAAAACGCAATTTTTATAAAAAAATTTTAAAATGTTCTTTTAAAATAAATTTTTTACAAAATTAAAAAAATTATAATTTTTGATAAAATATTTTTTTTGAATTTTAAAAACAAAAAATATAATTTTATTAAAATTATTATTTTTGTAAAAATTATAATAATAATGGATTTAATATAGAAAAAATTTATTTTTATTTTATATAAAAAATAATGAAAATGATAAATATGTGTAAAATAACAACAAAAATATTAGAAGGTGATAGTTTAAAAATATTAAAACAATTATCAGACGATTCAATAGATTTAATTGTTACGTCACCACCATATGCAGATAATCGTAAAAAAACGTATGGCGGAGTTTCTCCGAACAAATATAATGAATGGTTTTTGCCCATTACATCTGAATTAAAACGTGTATTAAAATCGAAAGGAAGTTTTATTTTAAATATTAAAGAAAAAGTGACAAACGGAGAACGAAATACTTATGTTTTAGAATTAATAATAAAAATGAGAGAACAAGGCTGGTTATGGACAGAAGAATTTATTTGGCATAAAAAAAATTCATTTCCCGGAAAATGGCCAAACAGATTTAGAGACAGTTGGGAAAGATTGCTGCAATTCAATAAAGAAAAAAAATTTGAGATGTATCAAGACGCTGTAAAAGTTGAAGTGGGTAATTGGGCAAAAAATAGATTGAATAATCTAAGTGAAAAAGACAAAACTCGGGATAATTCAAAAAATGGAAGTGGATTTGGTAAAAATATTTCTAATTGGATAGGAAGAGAAAAAGTTTACCCGACAAATGTCTTACATCTTGCAACAGAATGTAATAATAAAAATCACAGTGCTGCATTTCCAAATGCTTTACCAGAATGGTTTATAAAACTTTTCACAAAAGAAAATGATACTCGTAATTCAATAGGAATTGAAATTATTCCTGAATATATTGCTGAAATTAAAAAAAAATTAAAAAAACAAAAAAAAAATATACAGAAAACAATAAATTATGAAATCGCTTAAGTTAGAAAACATATATGAATATGTCGAAAATAATATTGGTATTTTTCACGACAGAAGATTAAAAAGTCTTGAAAAATTGAAAATGATAAAAATTTTAAAACGAAAAAATCCATATTTATTTAAAGCCAAGAATATTTTAACGGCACAAGATATTGTGAAAGCAATCCTTGATGCTTATTTATCTTCACAAGAGGAAACTATTTTTGGTGAATTTCTCGAAAACCTTTCAATTTTTATCAATAAAAAAGTTTACGGCGGAAGAAAATCAGCAGCAGACGTAAAGCAAAACGGATTTTAGGAACAAATACATCAAAAATGAATATTGTTGCTGTTAATGGATGTTGTTATGGAAGAGATAATAAACCGGAAAAGGAAGAATACTTAAAACTTTGCGGAGAAAGATTTTGGTATTTTATTTCCGGAGACAGAAAACTCTATATAAATATTATTGAACCATTGGGATATAAAGCAAAAGAAAAAAACGAAAAATTTACAATCGCATATTCAAATTTGATAAATAAATTCACTTTTGAATTTGGAAAAGATTTTTGCAATTCCAAAGGAGCAATAGATTGGGAAAAATTTGTAATTTTCAATTCTTCAGAAAAGATAATAAAAAATAAATAATACTTATAATTTTATTTTGAAATAAAAATTTTTTTGGTTATCAAATCTTTTTGTGATTGATTTTAAATTAATGAATTTTCTTTTAAAATTACACGATTTTTTTTTTTAATTATAAAAAATCATTAAAATTTCATCGTTTTTTGGAAAAATATTTTTTTAAAATTATAAAAAATCATTAAAATTTCGTCGTTTTTTGGAAAAAAAATTTTTTTTTAATTATAAAATTCATTAAAATTTCATCGTTTTTTGGAAAATTTTTTTTTTTAATTATAAAATTCATTAAAATTTCGTCGTTTTTTGGAAAAAATTTTTTTTTTAATTATAAAATTCATTAAAATTTATCGTTTTTTGGAAAAATATTTTTTTTAAATTATAAAATTCATTAAAATTTCATCGTTTTTTGGAAAAAATTTTTTTTTAATTTAAAAAATTCGTAAAATTTACCCAATTATCAATGGATAAATTTTCAATATTTTCATAATCTTTTATATTATTTGTTATTAATGTTAAATTATTTGCAATTGCAATTCCAGCAATTAATATATCATAATTTCCGCTATGTTTCCCTTTTTTATATAGATCGGCAAAAATTTTTGCTGATATTTCCGCAGAACTTTCACTTGTATCTAATATTTTATGATTTGAAATAAATTTTTTAAATTTATTTATTTGTTTTTTAGCATTTTTAATTTGTAAACCTCCTAATATTTCAATTACAGAAATCCTGCTAATATAAATATATCCATATTTTTTGATATAATTATCAAATTTTGCTACAACTTCCGGACGTTTTTTCATATAATATGAAATTATATCCGAATCTAATAATATTTCTTTCATTTTATAAATTCTTAAACATCCTTTCGTTATTAGATTTACGATTAATATTAATTTCTTCAATTAAATTATCCCAATTGAAATTTTCCTTTTTTTCTAAGGCTATATAAAGTTTTTAAATATTCAAAAGGTAAAGAATTTACTTCTTTTAAAATATCTATTGTTATTGTTTTTCTATCTATTTTAATATTATCCATTTTTTATTTTTATAAATTAAATTCAAAAAAAAAATTTTTCAAAAATAGCAAATTTTTCAAATTTAAAATTTTTTAAAAAATTCGTAAAATTTCGGCGTTTTTTTGAAAAATATTTTTTTTTAATTTAAAAAAATCGTAAAATTTCGTCGTTTTTTGGAAAAATATTTTTTTTTAATTACAAAAAATCATTAAAATTTCATCGTTTTTTGGAAAAATATTCTTTTTTAAATTATAAAAAATCATTAAAAACTTTCGTTTTTTGGAAAAATATTTTTTTTAAATTATAAAAAATCATTAAAATTATTTCATCGTTTTTTGGAAAAATTTTTTTTTAAAATTATAAAAAATCATTAAAATTTATCGTTTTTTGGAAAAATATTTTTTTTGTAAATTACAAAAAATCATTAAAAACTTTCTTTTTTTGGAAAAATATTTTTTTTTTAAATTATAAAAAATCATTAAAATTTATCGTTTTTTGGAAAAATATTCTTTTTTAAATTATAAAAAATCATTAAAAACTTTCGTTTTTTGGAAAAATAAAATCATTAAAATTTCATCGTTTTTTGGAAAAAATTTTTTTTTAAATTATAAAAAATCATTAAAATTTCATCGTTTTTTTGAAAAAAAATTTTTTTAATTATAAAAAATCATTAAAATTTCGTCGTTTTTTGGAAAAATATTTTTTTTTAAATTATAAAAAATCATTAAAATTTCATCGTTTTTTGGAAAAAATTTTTTTTAAATTATAAAAAATCATTAAAATTTCATCGTTTTTTGGAAAAAATTTTTTTTTAAATTATATAATCCTCAATAATATTTTCAAAATTTCAAAATTTCCTAATATTTTTGAAATATTCTTTAATCATATTAATTGATTTAATTATTGTTTACTATCTAATTGAAATTCATAAATTCCACTCCAAAGCATATAATCTTTGAAATCTCCTAATTCACCATTATCAAATTGCTCATAAAATTTATCTGTTTTCATTTGATATTTTTCTTCGAATTTATCAAGTTTATATTGCATATTAGCAATTTCTTGCTTCAAACGATTGATATGATAATCTAAAAATTTATCTGCAAATAAATTATCACCTAAAATTTTTATTAAAACTTTGCATCCTAATTGCATTAGGTTTTTGCAAATTAAAAACTATTTGTTCCATATTATTATAATCTTTTTTAATAAAACGAACAAAAAATTAAAAAATTATTTTTCAATAATTTTTTTTTAATTCATTAAAAAATTTATCGTTTTTTTGAAAATTTTTTCAAAAAAATGCCAAAATTTTAATGATTTTCAAAATTAATAAAAAAAATTTTTCAAAAAATAACGAAATTTTAATATTTAAAAAAAAATTCTCATAAAAATGCCGATTTTTTAATACTTTTTAAAATTAAAAAAAATTTTTTTTTCAATAAAATGCGTACTTTTTAATGATTTTTAAAAATTAAAAAAAAAATTTTTTTATTTAATTTTTTTATTTTAATTTGTAAAAATTAATTTTAATTGGATGTATGATATAAATTAATATATTAGAATGCTTTATGTAACAGAAGGTGCATAAAGTCATTCGTTGTGTGCAACCCAAAACAAACAAAATGAAACAAAAATTTTCAGAAATCACTTTACGTAATTATTTGAATGTCGTTGAAAATTCAGAAATATTAATTCCCTTCACAAAACTTTGTCATAATGAAATTGTTGATATTTTTAACAACATAATAAAAATAGAAAAAAATATTAATCAAGATATTGAGAAAATAAAGAATAAATTTTCAACACATAATGATATTGGGGAAAAAATATTTTATGAATTTAATTTTCGCTTATCTGAAATATTTAATTTTGCAGGAGATAAATTAATTGGTTCTTTTCAAGATAAAGTAAAAAGAATAGATAATTTTACCATTTGTTTATTTGGACGAACAAAAGTTGGTAAAAGCACAACAATGGAAGCATTAACAAAAGGTAAAGGGGGTTCAATTGGAATAGGAAAACAAAATACGACATTAGAGATAAAAGAATATTCTTGGAATAATTTAAAAGTTATTGACACACCTGGTATTGATGCAATGCAAGAAATTGACCAACTTGAAAATTTAGCTGTTTCATTTGCAGACAAATCTGATTTAATTGCTTTTTTGATGCCACACCAAATAGAAGAAGGAGATTTTAATAAATTTCGTTTATTTTACAAACAAAACAAACCAATTATTATAATACTAAATATAAAAGAAAAAATTGGTAAAGAAGGTAGTAGAGCAATGAAAATGTTTATTAAAAATTCTGATAAAATATTTGAAAAAACAAATGATTATGAAGATAGAATTAATGATTTTATTTTTAATGCTCTGAAAATTGAAAAAGGATTAGTGCCAATAATACCTATTCATTCAAATTCCGCTTTTATCTCAAATAATGTTAAAGATAAAGATTTAAGTGAAAAATTATACAAAATTAGCAATTTTGAAAAATTTGAAAATGCACTTATTAAAGAAGTAACAAATTATGGAGAATTATATAGAATTAAAAATCCCCATGAAACAGTAAAATTATTTTCACATAAAATAAAAAAAGAGTTAGAAAATTTTAGTAATTATTTATCAGAACAACAAAATGTTTTACATAAAAATATAATTAAATTTTCACAAGTCAAAAACAAAATAAAACAAAGCCAGTTCTTAATAATTCAAAAAAAACTCAATAATTTTTTTGATAATAAAGTTAGACAGACATCTTCAATTATAGATGAAATATTTAATACAAAAAAAGAAGAAGAAAGAGAACTGATTTTGAGTAATTTTATGAATGAAATTGAAATAAAAAATAAAGTTGAACAACTTTCAATAGAAATTCAAAAAATAATAAAAAAAGAAATTCAAGATTATTTTCAGAATTTTTCTCAGGACATTAACTCGTTGGATTTAAAATATAAAAATTCAAATTTTAATTATTCTACTGGTCAAAAAATAAATAAAATTGACACTAATAATTTAGAACTAAATTTAATAGAAGGTTGCAATGGAAGAAGCATTTGTTGGAGCAACAGGAACTATTTTTGGTGTAGGGACGGCTAATATATGGAACCCAATTGGTTGGGCACTTATTGTTGCAAGTGTAGGTGCAGGTTTTGTAACATTATTTTTTAGAGAAAAACAAAAAAATAAAATAGCAATAGCCAAAAAAGAAGCAAAAAAACAATTAATTAGTTCTATTAATCAGGCAAAATATGATATTTATGAAAAATTTAAGATAACTCTTTCTGAAATTTGTTTTCGAAAAAATATCAACAAAAAATTGATGACCTATCTAATCAAATTGAACAGATTGCTATAAATTCTGACAAAATTAAATATCAGGCAATGTTGAATAATATTTTAAATTCCGAAATTTTTGTAATAAAAGAAATTTCTCAGACCAATAATTATATTTCAATATTTATAAATAAACTACCAAATAATATTACAGAGATTGAAACAATATTTTCCAGAGTGGAAGAAAAACAAATTATTTTTTTAACAAACGAACTTTTTAACAAACGAACTTATGCTTGACTTAAAAATTAAAATTATTCAAAATAAAATAAATACAGTTTATAAATATTTTAAAAATTTAATAGAAAAAAATCAATTAAATTTTAGAGTTGGTTATAATAAAGAAAAAGTTTTATCCGAATTAAATAATATCAAAAATTTAATTTACAATAGTAACCCTATTACTATTGCTTTTGTTGGTGAATTTAATGCGGGAAAAACTACAATTATTAACATTCTTACTGATAATAATTTTCCAGTAAGTGCAAAACCCGAAACATCAAAATCAATAAAAATAGAATGGAATAATTATACTATTATCGACACGCCTGGATTAGGTGCAGGCAATCCAAATCATGATAAAGAAACAGAACAATGGTTAGAAAGTGCCGATTTATTAATTTATATTTTAACGCCAGATTTATTTAATAGTTATGCAGGTAAACGTTTTCATGACATTTTAAAAAAATATAATAGAAATCAAGAGTTAATGTTGGTAATGAATATGATAGACCAAGAAGATAACGAAATTCATATTTACGAAGAAGAACTACAATCTGTTATTGACCCAATTCCTTTGAATGATTATTATCCGACATTTATTTCTGCAAAATATATGTTAGAAAGTATTAACGCAGATGATACAGAAGATAAAGAATATTATAGAGAAGAGAGCCGTTTTGATAGTTTTTTACAAACATTAAATGCGTTTTTATTAAATAAAGAACAAAAAAGTAGATTGACAACACCATTAACTAAATTATATGCTTTATCACAAACATTTGAATTAAAAAGTGATTTTAATAAAGAAGTTGAATTTTTAAATTTAAAAACTCAATTCTTTTCTGAAACATTAAATACTTTAAATACTTTATTTAATGATTTTGAAGATAATTTAAAAGCTGAGATATCGGCAACTTCGGGAGAGATTTATTTATCATTGGATAATCCACCAGAAAAATTTAAAGAATTTTTAGAGAATGAATTTAACTCTTTTAATGAAAATTTAACAAAAAGAAGAGATGATTTAATAGAAAATATAAATTTATTAATGCAAGATTTTGAAAATGAAAACCTAACCATAGAAAAGTCAGACTTATCAAAAGAAGTTTATGATAAAATAAACAATTCGGAACAATTGAAAGATATTTTTGAAAATTGTTCAGCACAATGATAAAAGGAAATTTTACAGAACTATCTTCAATGTTAGTGAAAAAAATTGATAAAAATTTGGTTTTGGATATTGCACATAAATTTGGACATAAATTTAAACCTTGGGGAGCAATAAAATTAACAAAAGGCATAACAAAAGGCATAACAAAAGCTGTTCCTTACTTAAATTTTGCTGTTGCCGTTTTTGAAGTTGCTTCACATATTCATAAAAAAAATAAAGAGAAAAAAGCGGACAAGGAATTAAGAGAATTTAAAGAAGAAATAAAAGAAAGTTTAAATAATGCAGTAAAAAAACAAATCTTGATTTGTTGAAAGAATTAGAAACAAAACGACAATTGTGTTTGGACGTCGTTAACAAAGAAATTTATGCAGATAAAAAAACGAAATAAAGCTTATATCATTTGCCCCTTATGCGTCATCGTCCACGCCATAGCCGTCAGTATAAGGGTTTAAGTATTTGTAAATCAGCAGTTTATAATTTAAAGTAATTTTCTTAAAAATTTAAAAAAACTTTTATGCGTCATTGTTCACGATGATTTTTTTTCATATTCAAAATTATAATTCATCGTGGACGAATGACGTATAAGAAAAATTTTTTTCTATAAAATGGCGTATTTTTTAATGATTTTTAAAATTAAAAAAATTTTTTTTTTCAATAAAATGCGTACTTTTTAATGATTTTTAAAAATTAAAAAAAAAATTTTTTTCAATAAAATGCGTATTTTTTAATGTTTTTTAAATTTAAAAAAAAAAATTTTTTTTCAATAAAATGCGAATTTTTTAATGATTTTTAAAATTAAAAAAAAAATATTTTAATAAAAATGCTGAATTTTAATGTTTTTTGAAAATTAAAAAAAAATTTTTTTTTAATAAAATGCGTATTTTTTTAATGTTTTTTAAAATTTAAAAAAAATATTTTAAAAAAAAAAACATTAAAATTTTGGCGTTTTTTGGAAAAATTTAATTATTTTGAAATTAAAAATATTGAAATTTTGGACGATTTTTGAAAGAAATTTTTTTTTTTAAAATTGAAAATTTTGGACGATTTTTTGAAAAAAATTTTTTTTTAACATTGGAGGTTTTTTTTTTAACCTCCAATGTTTAGACACCATAGGAATGAATATAAAATAAAAAAAGAAAATAAGTAACAACAACAATAATGACGCTTTCGAAATGGAATAAAAAAAAATTAAAAAAAACTTGGAAATATTTTTTTTATTAAATTTAATATTTAATTTTGTAAAAATTATTTTTAATTGGGTATGGGTATATGACATAAAATAATATAAATATAATTAGAATGCTTTATGTAACAGAAGGTGCATAAAGCCATCCGATAGCGGTAACTAAAAACAATAATAAATAATATATTTGCACAAACTAATAAAATAAAAATATGAAAAATAATATTAAATCTTTCTCTATAAAGGGACTTTTTGGAGATTTAGATATAGAAATTCCATTTGATGATAATATAAAAATTTTCATAGGAAATAATGGATTAGGAAAAACACATGTATTAAATATCTTTTATTATACGTAGTTATTTTATTAAAAAATAATACAAAAATAGCTATACAAAAAAAAGAAAATTTTAATGAAAACATTTCGGAACGTGGACTTTTTAGAGACGTTATTGAGATAATTGGACTTGACGGTTTTCATAGGTTAAGAAATGAAATATCACATGGAACTTCTTTAAGGCAGTTAGAACACCACTCTATATATAGAAAAGTAAATAGAATAATTCCACTTCGTATTATTTACAGTGAGTTTAAAAACATTTCCATTCCAACCGTAGATATTAAAACAAAAAACAAAATTGAAAAATTAATGTCAAATTCGACAATACTCTATTTACCTACATTTAGAAGAGTTGAAGAAGATATGAAAAATTTAGGTTATGATGAAAACTTATTTGAAATTAATAGAGAAGACGACAGACTTATACATTTTGGAATGGATGACGTTCAAAGCCCGATGAACTGAATTATGACGACATTGATATAATACTATCCCGTGTTGGTAGTCAAATATCAAAAGCAGACAAAAATAGAATAAAAGAAATTTTGGACACAAAAGAAATAAAAAGCACAGACCATTCTGCCTTATTCTTTTTGCAAAAATTAATAAAAATATACGATGCTCAACGAATATTTGATAATACTATAAGGAATTTCGTTGAAATTTGCAATAAATACCTTACAGACAAAAAAGTTATTTATGACGAAAGTGCAATTGATATTTACATAAAAAAGCCTAATGCTAAGAAAAAGAAAAAGAAAAATGCAGAAGAAACAGACAGATTAGATTTAAGCGATTTGTCATCAGGAGAAAAACAAATAATATCGATTTTCTCAAAAATATATCTAACTAATAATAGTGAAAATTTTATTATATTAATTGATGAACCAGAATTATCACTTTCTGTTTTTTGGCAAGAAATGCTATTACCTGATATTCTATCTTCTAAAAAATGTAATTTATTAATAGCTGCGACACATTCTCCATTTATTTATGAAGATAGTAAAATTGAAGAATGTGCAATTAATTTACAAGAATATATAACTCGAAAAGCTGACAAATAATATGGTTCAAGTAACAAAAGAAAATTTGAAAAAAAAATATAAGAACTCTGCAAGTGTTACATTTCAAAAATTTTCACTTCTAAGTGTAGAATTTCCAAATGATTTGTTTTGTTTTTATGAAGGTAAAGATGCTCCTTATTATTTTCCGCGTATAAAAAATCATTTTGGCAGTAATAATCATCCAATAATATGTGGAAACAAATCATCAGTTATCAGAGTTCATAAATTGACAAACAGTAAAGTAGAATATACAAAATATAAAAAGGCATATTTTGTAGATAGAGATTTTGACTTTACAATTAAGAGTAAATATACTCCTCTGATTTATGAAACACCATGCTATTCAATAGAAAATTTATATACATCTGAAATTGTATTAAAAAACATTTTAAAAAATGAATTTAATTTAAGTGAAATAGATGATAATTTTAAAAAGGTGGTTTCAATATTTCAAAAAAGACAAAATGAGTTCCACGATGCTACTTTACTTTTTAATGCATGGTATGCTTGCTTGAAAGAGTTAGTTAATAAAGGCGATTTCCAAAGCACAAATGTTAGTCTTGACAATAAACTTCCAAAAGGATTTATAACAATTACAATTGATAGTGTTGCAAAAAAATATGACCTTAATTTGATAAAATCAACTTTTAAAAATGCAATAAAATGTGAAACAAAAAATTTAGAAGAGAAGATTGTTTTTTTTCAGAATGGTAATAAACAAGAACTATTTCGTGGCAAATACGAAATAGATTTTTTTTCTACTTTTTTAGGTTTTCTAATAACAGATGCAATTAAAAAGAAGAAAACCGAAAGACAATTCATAAAAAATGGAACAAAATTCAGGCTTGATAAATCACAGTCTTTAACCCAACTTACATCATATGCAGAAACACCAAACTGTTTGATTGATTATTTGAAAAATTTAAACTAATACTAAAACCAATAATAAAAATAAACCGCTATCATTGTGTTTGTAGTAATTTTATTTTTGTGGTGTGTCGGGAGCGTAGCGACCAAAACACCACAAAAATAAAACTACTCAAACACATTCACGTTAAGTTTAATTAAAACAAAGATAATCAGATAATTATATTAAAGATGACAATAATAGAATTCATCGAAATATTGCACAAAGAAAGAAAAATAATTGATATCCTGAAATTCAGTTTATTGCATCAACTCACAGCCCTATACCTATTTTGGGAGCACCGAAAAACCTTATGCGTCAAGCGTCCACGCCATCGCCGTCAGTATAAGGGTTTAAGTATTTGTAAATCAGCAGTTTATAATTTATAATAATTTTCTTAAAAATTTAAAAAAATTTTTATGCGTCATTGTTCACGATGATTTTTTTCATATTCAAAATTATAATTCATCGTGTACGAATGACGCATAAGAAAAATTTTTTTCTATAAAATGGCGTATTTTTTAATGATTTTTAAAATTAAAAAAATTTTTTTTTTCAATAAAATGCGAATTTTTTAATGTTTTTTAAATTAAAAAAAAAATTTTTTTTTCAATAAAATGCGTATTTTTTAATGTTTTTTTAAATTAAAAAAAAAATTTTTTTTCAATAAAATGCGTATTTTTTAATGATTTTTAAAATTAAAAAAAAAATTTTTTTTCAATAAAATGCGTATTTTTTAATGATTTTTAAA